>NZ_VPEK01000066.1:0-6660 GCF_013417145.1 Acinetobacter sp. YH16044 | reverse complement strand
AATATGATTGCTGAGAACTGCCTTGTTTTGAAACTTGGTTGGCTTTAATTAGTTTTTAGTATTCTTTATAGAAAATGCCTCGATCAAGGGGCATTTCTAACAATCATTTAACATAAAATTTCTTATGTGAAGTAACCTGAATGCAGCGGTGCCCCATTGGGGGCGCGTTGAGATAAGCCTCTTTTAGATAACTTTAGCAACTCGATAGACAGTTGCAACTCCACAATTCACTGCTTTGGCAATTTCTTCCTTAGTCATATTGCCAACTACTAGCAATTCTTTTATTCGTTTATGTTTAGCCTCATTTGCCTTCTTGCCTGTTGGTTTGTAACCCGAACGTGCCAGGCCCTGCTTAATACGTTCTATACGTTTCTCATTGTCTAGGCGGGCCATTGTTGCCAGAAGATCAATCAACATATTGTTGATGAGTTCCAAGATTGAATGAGTAATGCTGTCACTGGTTTGAATCATTTGGTAGGTAGTAGGAAGATCTGCTACGACTAAACGAAGTCCCTTCTCCTGGATCCTGCGCTTCAGCTCTTGAAAATCTCGTTGGGTTAGGCGTGATAAGCGGTCAATACTTTCAACTAACAATGTGTCACCTTGATTTGCTTCTGACAGTAGCTTATTCAATTCAGGTCGGTCTAACTTCGTACCACTATAGTTTTCCACGTACACAATGGTTTCACCCAAATTCAAGTTTTGGTTTAGATCCTGAAGAATCTGCAAAGCCCTTTCTGCATCTTGATCTTTAGTTGAAGCTCGTAGATAAATACGTGTATTCATTTCTATCATTTAATCTTAATTCTATTAGATTAATGATAATACTATCATTTAATTATTGCATTAAGTCTAATGATAGATATTGTATGCGATTTGGCTCGCTATCATTCAGGTATAGTCTTTTGATAAAAAAAGCATGACTGGAAGCCATGCCTTGGGAATTCGTATAACGTGTATTATGTTAATTTTAGGGAAATTTAAGAATCTCTATGCAATGGTTTATTCAATATTCTTTGATTTCTTATCTTTTAGGTTAATCAGAAATAGCCAATAACATAAGCCAGGAAATAGAGCCATAAAGATAGTCCATGTATCTGTATACATCTTCCACCACTCTTTCGAAATTTCTCCTGTGTGACTCCATCCAAAAAGAATAAAAAATGGAGTAGCAATAATTATAGAGGCAATACAGATAGTTAATAAATTAAGACTGTTATAACGATTTAAAAGAATTGAGAATATGAAGCTGAAAGGTACAGTCAAAATACAATAAGCCAAGTAGACAAGACCGTGCCCTACAAGAACCACTAAAATCGAGTATAGGCTGTATTCCTGATTCATTACGATAAACAGGACTGCTGTGAAAAAAAGTAGTGGTAAAGGAGAAAGTAAGAGAGCTTTTACTATTTTTTCATTTGAATATTTCACTAATTTAATTCTCTTATCTACTCAATAAATAATAATACTATAACGATTTTATTGGAGGTTTTTTGATTCTATTTAACATAATGGTGGTTATACGCAATACACTTGTATATTAATATAAATATCAGATACTTAATAAAACAAGAAAAATCCAAAAATGCCCAAAAAACCGATTTTGAAACAAATCGGCTTTTTTATGAGCAGTTTTGATAGTTCTTGCCAATAAATTTGTTTAAAAAGTAGTCGATTTTGAGATTTTTTAAATTTTATCAATGCGTGAATGTTCAAAATTATCCCCATTTCTTGTGGATAAAACTTAGGCTGTTTTGTACGCTTTAGCTTACGTAAATTCCGGTCCTTTGCGGCTATTCGGAATAGTAGAATTTTCATATGATTAATTGGTCAGGAACAGGAAGTTCCTTAGAATTACAAAGAATGAGCACCAGGATGGGGCCAGATACGACAAGCACTAAGCCAGCACAGACCTAAAGTTCCAATAAAAAACCTCGGCAGGATGCCGGGGTTTTTTATTGTCTGCATTTAAGGTCTAATCAGTCTTAGCCAATTCATTTTGGTTGATAAGTTTAATCAGCGCATTTTGAACAAACTCATCAAGTTCAATCCCTTTTTCTTTTATGATGGTTTCTATCTTTGCTAGCGTTTCACTTTCTAATTCGAACTCGATTTCTGCTGATGTTTCCATGAGTAAATCATAGTTATTTTCGACTATCTTTTTAAAGGTTTCTTCTAGATCTTTTGTTGATGGAATATTGAAAGATAAGCGTAATGAGCTATTGATAATTTCAATATGGGTATACCCTAAATATTCAGTACTTTTTCCCACAAATCCTAAGTGCTTCATAAAAAACCTTAAATAAATATAGTAGAGAGCTGTCTAAATTAAGCCAGACTCTCTTTTACAAATTTTGGATCAACAATAAATAATCGAATAAGGGATGTTGCTGCTCCTGATGGTCTTCTCGCACCTTGTTCCCATGATTCAAGAGTACGTCTTGATACGCCAAGAATCTTAGCAAACTGATCTTGTGTTAGTTGAGCCTTTCTACGAGCTAACGCTACATCTGTCTCAGTGATTACGGTTCTTTTCGCTGCATTACTAGTAAGCATATCGTCGATGCCTTGTAATATTTCAGCTTCAATATCCCTAGTTGCTTCAAAAGCCTCAAGTTCTTTTTCAGTCATTAAACGAGTCATTTAGTTTCTCCACTAATGCTTGAAGAGTCTTCTTACTAAGCTGTACAGTTTGCTTTTTACTGTACAAGGTTAATAACCAAATCTCTCCATTTGCTAAACGATTAAAGTAGATGACTCTGACACCACCACTTTTACCTCTACCACCGCTAGTCCATCTAATCTTACGAATACCACCTGCATTAGGCTCTACATCTCCTGCTTCAGGATTTAATGCTAAGAATGTTTTGAATTCCTCATATTCTTCCTGAGTCCAATAAACAAGACAGTATTTAGTAAATAATGGAGTCTCACATATTGTATACATTGATTGCATTCATACTACCTTGTAGTAGTTTATTTTATACTACTTTGTGGTATTTTTAAATGATAATTCTTAGTTCACAGGATTAAAGACGATGTACTATTTTGCAGAGGATCCCTTCTAGGTAATGTTACCTAGGAGGAACAATGAAAAAACTGAAACATCAGTACAGGCAATCAATACAGAGTACTCACCATGACTACTTTTGGGAAATCTATCCCAATGTCAGAAGCTCTGTATTTAAAAATTTAGCACTCTGAACCGTACCGGGTTTGTCGGAGACTTTTTATTTAAGTTAGGCCACCTGACCTAACGGATTAATCTTATCATAGTAGATTGCTTCAAACTCAAAAGGTGATACATAACCCAGTGCACTATGTACACGTTCTTTATTGAACCAATCTACCCAGTTTAGTGTCGCAAGTTGTACATCTGCTAAACCTTGCCAATCTGCTTTTAAATATTCAATCACCTCTGTTTTGTATAAGCCATTCACCGTTTCAGCCAAAGCATTATCGTATGAATCACCAGTCGTACCGACTGATGCTCGTAAATTTGCTGCTTCTAAACGATTGGTATAACGAATGGAAAGATATTGCACACCTCTGTCGGAATGATGAATCACATTCTTTGGCATGCATCGGTCATGCAATGCTTGCTCCAATGCATCGAGCACCATGTCTGTATTCATACGTGTTGATACTTTCCATCCAACAATTGCTCGTGAGAACACATCAATAATAAAGGCGGTATAGACCCAACCTGAATTGGTTTGAATATACGGGTGAGTTTTAGCTAGTCATAATTCATAAAAAATATCGATTGTGTACTGTACTGTAATGTACTAAAATACGATACAGTACAGTACACAATAGGAAGTAAACCCATGGCAATCACTAAATCAGATGTGGCAAAAGCCATCGAATCCCTTGCAGCACAAGGCTCAAACCCAACTAACGATAATATCCTTGCGGTTCTTGGTAGCGGCTCAAAGACCACTATCAACAAATACCGCAAAGAGATCCTTGAAGAGCAACTGGCGGCAGCCGTTACTACGGCAAAAACTCTGAAAGATGCGGAACTTGTTACCGTGTCACAAGTCATTGCAACCCTATTGCAAGAACGGATTGATGCAGTACAAGGCGGATATGCGGAAACAGTGCAACAACTGGAAAAGCAGCTTGCAGATACCACAGAAAAACTGGAACAGGTGCAAATCAAACTTGATGAACAGGTCAAACAAACTGATGACACCACCGACAAGCTGAAAGTCGCTCTTGCTAGTACAGATAAGGCAAAAGAAGACTACAACGCCTTGCAAGCCAAATATGAACAGCTACTCGAAAAATCAGGCTCGATCAAATATGTGGAATCACAACTCACTAATGCAAATGCACGGATAGCTGAATTAGAAAAACAGATTACAATGTAAAAAGACAAGTAACTGACGATGAAGGCTGGTAATCCCCCCTAAAAATAATAGGATCTAAAAGTAGAATTTTCTCTTAAGATACGAGCAGGAGATTCTGCATGAAAACATCTAAATTTACTGACAGTCAGATCATGTCCATCTTGAAACAGGCAGAATCTGGCACACCTGTAGCGACCCTTTGCCGTGAACACGGCATGAGTAATGCTACCTTTTATAAATGGCGTGCCAAATATGGTGGTATGGATACATCATTAATGGCTCGACTGAAAGAGCTAGAAGCCGAAAATACCAGACTTAAAAAGATGTATGCGGAAGAGCGATTAAAGGCCGAAATCATCCAGGAAGCGATGGCAATGAGCAGCACTGCTGCGCAAGGGTAAAGCCATCTTGCCGGCGTAAGATGGCACAACAGGCAGTTGCCCAGCATGCCATTAGTATTCGTTTGGCTTGTAAAGCATTTGGCATTAGTGAAACCTGCTACCGCTATCAAGCCAAACTCAGCGATGACAATGCACTCATTGCTGAACAGCTCATTGAACTCACTGAGGAAAATTCCGATTGGGGCTTTGGTTTGTGCTTCTCGTATTTACGGCATGTTGAGAGTTGCTGCTGGAATCACAAGCGGGTTTACCGCATTTACTGTGAGTTGGCACTGAATCTGCGTATTAAACCGAGAAGAAGACTAAAACGGCATGCGCCTGAACCATTGAAAGAACCAATCCGAGAAAATCAGGTTTGGTCATTAGATTTTATGCATGATCAGCTTTCCGATGGTCGCAAGTTTCGATTATTGAATGTGATTGATGATTACCGCCGCGAAGGCCTAGCCATTGACGCAGGGTTCTCATTGCCCACAATCAGGGTTATTCGTACGTTGAATCAATTGCTGGAGTGGAGAGAAAAACCGTTAGTGATCCGATGCGATAATGGTCCCGAATTTATCAGTCACGAATTTGTGCGCTGGGCTACTGAGCACGGTATTCGTATTGAATATATTCAACCGGGTAAGCCACAGCAGAATGCGTATATTGAACGCTATAATCGGACTATACGTTATAGTTGGCTGAGCAAGCATTTATTTGATACTTTGGATGAAGTACAAGATTATGCAACAAACTGGTTGTGGCATTACAACCATGAAAGACCACATCAAGCTAACAAAGGAAAGCCACCTCTAATGGCTGCTTAACCTCTACTTTTAACTTCGGTTATTTATGGGAGGATTACCGATCACCTGAAATATTTAATACAGACAAAGGCAGTCAGTTCACGAGTGATGCATTTATTGATGTATTGAAATCAAATGGCATTCAAATCAGTATGGATGGTAAACTTGCGCAGTATACTGCTCATAGATTGATAATGTGATGGTTGAACGATTATGGCGGAGCGTTAAATATGAAGAGGTGTATCTCAAAGCTTATAGCAGTGTCACAGATGCAAAAAAGCAATTGAGTGCATATTTCAAGTTTTATAATTTGAAACGACCTCATTCGAGTCTAGACAAAATGACACCCAATGAGTTTTACTATGATCAGCTACCCCAACAAAACAAGGTGGCTTAACTAGAGCGGAATATCACTTATAGAAGTTGTTCAAATTTCCGGATCCATCTCTTTATTTACCGTTTGGACGTGAAGAAGCGAATCTGTTCTTTAACGTGATTGCCAAGCGTTATGAAAAAGGCAGTACGATATTGACGAGTAACTTACCCTTTAGCCAGTGGTCCAAATCCTTTGCAGATGATGTCACGTTGACCGCTGCGATGTTAGATCGGTTATTGCATCACTGTCATGTGGTACAAATATCGGGTGAGAGTTATCGTTTGAAGGATAAAAAAAGAATTGGGATTCAGCCCCAGGTTGAAATTTAATACGAGATCAAAGGGGTCAATTTTACTTTGCCATTTGTAAGGTGAAAGGGGTCAATTTTAGAATGCCGTTGACAACTTAAATAAAAAGTCTCCGACAAACCTGGTACGGTTCAGTCTGGTGAATTCCAGCAGTTGTTCATGGGTCAGTTGGCTTAAGTCAGGCAGCGTATTCATGACCGCAGTATGCCTGAGGTCATGAGAAGAATGAAATAGAACGTTTGGAGGATGGCAGAATGGTCGAGCTTGGTTTAGAGCATATTCACCACTTGCTGCAATCCAATTCTCTGCCAGGGCAAACCTTGGATCAGTGCCTGTAACTGTTCCGGGCTGAGGGCCACGGTTTCACCTTGGTGAACTTGAGCCCAGTGAAATTTGCCCTGTTCCAGCCGCCGGGCACACAGCCAGATGCCC
>NZ_VPEK01000065.1:0-6662 GCF_013417145.1 Acinetobacter sp. YH16044 | reverse complement strand
TTATTCACGCTGGCCAACCTGTTTCGGGCGGACCAAATGATACGTCAGTGGGAGAGATCTCACTAAAAACTGGGAATAACGCCTTAAATGGCGAAGAAACGGTCTAAATAGGCTGATTCAAGGCATTTACGGGAGAAAAAATCGGCTCAAACATGAAGAAATGAAATGACTGAGTTAGCCGAGAAGAATTTCCCCGCTTATTCGCACCTTCCCTAACTTTGCAACAGTGTCTTATATTTTGTATAACTTAGTAAACATATTTAACCTGACAGACACCTAATAAAAATAAGTAACTGCCAGGTTAAGTTTTAGCTAGTTCAATTATATGGAAATCATTTTATAAATCTTGGTCGAAATCATAAACTTTACCATTTTTCACCAATCGCTGTTTTTCAATAAATTTATCGTTTAGTAGGGAACAACCTTTTTTAATCTTACTTTCAATAAAGGATAACTCTAAACTAGTATCTACGAAACATTCGGATGTTATTTTTTTATCTTTATTAATTGAAAGTTTTTGTATTAGCTCAGGATGTTGTTTGTGGTATAAATCATTAAACCAAAAAAAATGAGCAATGTTATAGTTGCCTTTTGTATTACCGCCATACAACGATTTACCATCATCATAAATAGCAGTTCCATGGTCTGAAATAAAAGATAAATATGCAAGTCCATCTGTATTTTTTAACACATTAATGAAATCGCTTATCTGTTTATCAACAGAAAATAATTCTGAATTAGCATAGCTATTTTCTAATTTATCCTTATCTTTTAAAGATGGAGTTGAATATGTTTTTTCATTAAAAGATGGTTTGAAAACATCATAATTTGATGGATACCTTGTATGATACAGATAATGACTCCCGATAGTTTTATAAACTATGAGCTTTTTCTTGCTTTTATTATTTAATATTTTCTCTAATGTATTCACGTTGACATCAGATACAACATAATGATCAGCTTCATTTGCAATTAAATTTATTTCATTATCTCCTATGTGACTTTTACTCAGATAAGAAACATACCAAGTTTCATATCCAGCCTCTTTATAAGCACTAATTATTGATGTTTCATTAAAAAGACCATTATCATACACACCTTTTCTAGAAAGGATCATTGGTGTGGAAACTAAAGTATATGCTCCTTGAGATATTGTGTTTTTAAAAGAAACTAAATTTTCTTTATCTAAATTTGGGGTTGTGTTTTTAGGGTAACCATTAAAATGTAAATAATCTCCTCTATTAGTTTCGCCTAAAAAAAGAACCACTGTTTGCTTATCATTTATTGTAGATTTAGAATCCCACTTGAAGTTTTTTTTATCTTTTATAATTTGTGCGTTTTTCTTAAGTTCAGATAAACCTTTATTAATTTCTTTCAAAGCTAATCCTAATGGCTTAAAGGCGATTAACAAAGAAACAAACAGAATAATGAAAATATAAAAATGCCTTAACTGAAATTTAGAGTCTCTTTTTCCAATAAGAATAAATAAGAAGTTACATGCTATGATTAGTAGCCCTATGATTTCTTTTGTTGAAAAGAAAAAATTACTATTAATCTCATCTGGGTTAGTATCAAGAATAATATTAATGATTTCATTTGGCACCTGATGAAAATACCAGGAGGTCATTCGATATGTCATTAAATCAACAAATAGAAGTGAAATAATAAAACTTGATATTGATAAAGAAATAATTGAATTAATTTTTGAAGTGTAACCATAGAAAAAAATAACACCAAGTATGATAAGCGTTAAGGAGTAATAAATATTACTAGCGATTATTCTATGGGAAGTATTAATTATAAAAATTAGATTAATAATACATAAAGCTATGTATATGTTTTTTTGATGGTTTTTTGAAATTTTATTGATGATGTTCATTATTTGATAACATAGATATAAGTAAGTAAGTAAGTAAGTAAGTTTAAAAAAAAAATCATAGGAAATCATTATTTAATTAAAAAGCCGCTCTCGGTAATGCTGCCAACTTACTGATTTAGTGTATGATGGTGATTTTTAGGTGCTTGCATGGCTTCCATTTCCATCAGATGTCCTTCCTGCTCCGCTACTGAAGGCGTGGTGCGTAACGGCAAAAGCACTGCCGGACATCAGCGCTATCTCTGCTCTCATTGCTGTAAAACATGGCAACTACAGTTCACTTACACCGCCTCTCAGCCCGGTACGCACCAGAAAATCATTGATATGGCCATGAATGGCGTCGGATGTCGCGCCAGTGCACGCATTATGGGCGTTGGCCTCAACACGGTTTTACGTCACTTAAAAAACTCAGGCCGCAGTCGGTAACCTCGCGTATACAACCGGGCAGTGATGTGATTGTCTGCGCTGAAATGGACGAACATTGGGGCTACGTCGGTGCTAAATCACGTCAGCGCTGGCTGTTTTACGCGTATGACAGGATACGGAGGACGGTTGTGGCGCACGTCTTCGGTGAACGCACTCTGGCCACACTGGAGCGTCTTCTGAGCCTGCTGTCGGCCTTTGAGGTCGTGGTATGGATGACGGATGGTTGGCCGCTGTATGAATCACGCCTGAAGGGAAAGCTGCACGTTATCAGCAAGCGTTACACTCAGCGCATTGAGCGACATAATCTGAATCTGAGACAACATCTGGCAAGGCTGGGACGGAAGTCACTGTCGTTCTCAAAATCGGTGGAGCTGCATGACAAGGTCATCGGGCATTATCTGAACATAAAACACTATCAGTAAGTTGGAGTCATTACCAAGAACCGATACGCCCCTCGCGCACTTCTGCTATTGAAAAAGCCATATTTAAGCTCACTTTTTTTACTCTGAATATAACCTGTTAGAGAGGATTTTCTTGAGATCGTCCGTCTGTCGTCGTAGTCTCTTATCCAGAAACGAAAAAACCCCCTGGGGAGGTGGTTTTTCGAAGGTTCAGTAAGTTGGGGAACTTCTGAACCGTGGTAACAGGGTGTACAAGACCGCTGCCACCAAATTCGTCCTTCCAGTTTAGCCGTAGTTTGGCTCTAACTTCAAGAACTCTGCATCAGTAATCTCTTGTACACCCTCTACCAGTGGCTGCTGCCAGTGGCGTTAAGTCGTGTCTTTTCGGGTTGGACTCAAGACGATAGTTACCGGATAAGGCGCAGCGGTCGGACTGAACGGGGGGTTCGTGCATACAGTCCAGCTTGGAGCGAACTGCCTACCCGGAACTGAGTGTCAGGCGTGGAATGAGATAAACGCGGCCATAACAGCGGAATGACACCGGTAAACCGAAAGGCAGGAACAGGAGAGCGCACGAGGGAGCCACCAGGGGGAAACGCCTGGTATCTTTAAGTCCTGTCGGGTTTCGCCACCACTGATTTGAGCGTCAGATTCTGTGATGCTTGTCAGGGGGGCGGAGCCTATGGAAAACCGGCAACGCCGCGGCCTTTTCTTTTGCCTCTCGATCCTCTCTCATTGCCTGTGCCTTAATGTCTCCGTTCCCTCCGCTCGCCGCAGCCGAACGACCGAGCGTAGCGAGTCAGTGAGCGAGGAAGCGGAATATCCCCGGACTTATCTTCGGCACCGTACGCGCCAGTGCTGCATTTTTTAATACGATGCAGGATAGGGCTAACGCCGCAAAGTGACGTCACCTGACGTTCCTGGATTACAAAGGTTAAAGCAGCGGACAGGAAATGTTTTGTGCCCACAGCTATGCTGGCTTATTCACAAAACAGCGGGACAAGATGTGTTTTTGGAGTACCGCCGGCCCGCTAAAGACTCCTGGTTAGCTCCCGCATGTTTGCTATCTTTTTGCTACCATTTTGCTACTTTTTTGCTATCTCCAGAGTCTTCTGGTCTTTCGGTTGCTATCCTTTTGCTACTTTTTTGCTATCAAAATGCTACCTCTCCCTTCTTGCAATAAATGACCAAGGCACGTTAGCGATGTATACATCGCCGCGCCGCAAGGGTGCCCCTTCCGAATCCCGTTCATCACTGCGTGCTGATTCATCCACGTTAAATCCGACCCCCTTAGCAATAAATCCAGCCATGCCTGACGGCCTGGCCAACGCCTCACGGCCGCACAGTAAACTGCACACCCGTGAGGCGTTATTCGTGAGGTTCAGTGGTGCTTTTGGGCGTCCAGCCGGATTTTAGCCGCTAAAATCCCGGCCATGCATGTGTGTGCATAGCCATGCAGACGCGCCAGAATCATCAGGCGCGTTTTTTCACGATATAGGCACAGGGAAGTGTCGGAAACAGGCAGGAAGACCCAGAAACGCCCTGAGAGCCTCTCAGGCGGTGCACGCAACGGATGTTATGGTAAATCTGCCTCACAGACTGGTACAAAAAAAGCCCCGCAGGGCTTTTTTGCTATGAGTTAGCCATATTTTCTTGCGAATTTTTCATCGGAATCGCATAGATAAATAATAAACTCAATAAACGCGATGATCGCGGGTATGAATGTCCAGCAAAAAATTAGATACAGGAATCCCTGTCCTATTTTACCTAAGTAAAATTTATGTACGCCAAATCCACCAAGGAAGAATGCTAAGAAAGATGATGGCGGTGGAGGTCAATTTTGAGCAGGGTGCGATTGGCCCGATGCACAATCACCCGCATGAACAGCTTACCTATGTGCTCTCCGGGGAGTTCGAGTTTACGATAGGTGAAGAAAAGCAGATCGTGACGGCGGGCGATACGCTCTATAAAGCGCCGCACGTGATGCACGGCTGCATTTGCCTGAAGCCCGGCACCCTTCTGGATACCTTTACGCCGGTGCGCGACGATTTCCTGAAATAAAAAAAGGCGCTGAATCAGCGCCTTTTTAATATCGTCGTTACTCTGTTGCTGGCGTTACGGCCGTTATCGGCTCTGGCAACGGATTACGCGAGAGCATTGCCTCACGCAGCAGCACGCTGCCGCAGGCAAACAGGCCGCCCAGAATCCCTGCCAGCAGCACAATCAGGGCTTTGCCCGGACCGTCTTTTTTCACCGGCAGTGACGGTGAAAGCTGATACCTGAAGGGTTCAAGCTTCACGTCTTCCACGGACAGTTTTTGCAACTGAGTCAGATAGTATTCACGGTTCTGGAAATCCGCATTCAGCTCGGCCACGTCCTTCAGATTCTTTTCAATCTGCAGCTTTTGCGCAATACCGTCAGCACCCAGCGCCACGGAGTAGTCAGGATCGTCTTTTACCGCCTGTCCGTTGCTGTAAACCGGCTTCTTAATGCCTGCCGCGTTCGCCACTTCCAGCGAATAGTTGAGGCGCTGCAGGTTGGTGTTGTGGATATTGGTCAGACGCACGCGATCCAGCTCCAGCTGCTGCTGAACGACTTTCGTTTTCAGCGTGATCTGGTTACGGATATTTTCCATCGTCTCCTGCTCAACAATGCGGGAGATATAGTTGATGTAACCTTCCAGAACCGTCTGCGCGTCTCCCGCCGTCGGGGCGGTAAAGCTCAGCGTCCATGAGGTATACGGCGCTTTGTCTGCGTCTTTAACCTGCGTGTTATCTGTCGCTTTCATTTTCTCAGCAATATTCACCACCGCGCGATGCAGCTCCAGCGGGTCTACCTCGGTGCCTTCCAGCTGAGACATCACGTACGGGGAGGTTTTCATGTACTCTTCGAGCAGCGACTGCGACTGAAACTTTTTGATGAACAGGTTAAACACGTCTCCACGGCTCACCTTCGCGTCGACGTCCAGCACCTGCAGCGTCACCATCATCTGGCGCAGCGTGTTCCACTGCGTCTGCTCGGCCGGCGTGATCACGGCTTTACTGGTCCATTTTTGCGGGATTAAAAACGCAATGGCCAACCCTACTACGGCGAACGCCAGGACGATCGTCACAATACGTTTTTTGGCTGCCAGAAGTACGTCTAACAACCCCAGGAGATCTATCTCTTTGGTGCTTACCGCCGGAGTGGCATAACGGGGAAAATCGAGGTCCGTGTTTTTCTTGAAATCCATCGCTGACATAACCGTTCTTCTTTTTGGAGCGCAGTAAATTTCTGCCTGATTGGTTGCAGTGGTCGGATGATACAAGAAAGTAAGAATAATCTGAACGCCAGATTGATCTATCTGTAGACCGACTATCAGATTTAGGGAAGGTGCGAACAAGTCCCTGATATGAGATCATGTTTGTCATCTGGAGCCATGGAACAGGGTTCATCATGAGTCATCAACTTACCTTCGCCGACAGTGAATTCAGCAGTAAGCGCCGTCAGACCAGAAAAGAGATTTTCTTGTCCCGCATGGAGCAGATTCTGCCATGGCAAAACATGGTGGAAGTCATCGAGCCGTTTTACCCCAAGGCTGGTAATGGCCGGCGACCTTATCCGCTGGAAACCATGCTACGCATTCACTGCATGCAGCATTGGTACAACCTGAGCGATGGCGCGATCGAAGATGCTCTGTACGAAATCGCCTCCATGCGTCTGTTTGCCCGGTTACATGAAAGCCAGCATCCGGGCCAAGGTGGAGCACCCATTTCGCATCATCAAGCGACAGTTCGGCTTCGTGAAAGCCAGATACAAGGGGTTGCTGAAAAACGATAACCAACTGGCGATGTTATTCACGCTGGCCAACCTGTTTCGGGCGGACCAAATGATACGTCAGTGGGAGAGATCTCACTAAAAACTGGGAATAACGCCTTAAATGGCGAAGAAACGGTCTAAATAGGCTGATTCAAGGCATT
>NZ_VPEK01000064.1:0-6674 GCF_013417145.1 Acinetobacter sp. YH16044 | reverse complement strand
AAACACTACGTTCCTGGATGATTGCAGCTAATTTATGGATTCCTCGCTCCAAACGCCTGAAACGCCCGTATCAGCCTCGTTATAACCGGGACTGTTATGGTGAACTGATCCAAATTGATGGCTCACACCATGACTGGTTTGAAGGACGCGCTGCTAAATGCTGTCTGCTGGTATTTATCGATGATGCCACAGGCAAATTGCAGCATTTACGCTTCTGTGAATCAGAATCAGCCTTTGACTATATGATTTCGACACGCCTGTATGTCGAACAGCACGGTAAGCCTTTAGCGTTTTACAGCGACAAACATTCAGTCTTTAGGGTGAATCAAAGCAGTAAGAAAGACACCAAGATTACCCAGTTTGGACGCGTGCTCAGTACCCTCAATATCGATATCATCTTCGCTAATTCACCACAGGCCAAAGGCCGTGTAGAACGAGCCAATAGAACGCTTCAGGACCGTCTGATCAAAGAAATGCGCCTGGAAGGCATCTGTTCGATTGAACAAGCGAATGCCTGGCTACCCTGCTTCATTGAGCAATTCAATCAGAAGTTTGCCAAGATGGCCTTTAATCCCAAGGATCTACACCGGACTGTCACTGAAACAGCCGAAGAATTAGATGATATTTTTACCTGGCGTGAACCCCGCAGAGTCACGAACAGCCTGACCATTACTTATGATAAATGCGTATATCTCCTGGAAAACACGGAAGAAAACCAAAGATTGATTGGCAAGTATCTTGAGTTCCTTGAATACCCGGATGGTACAGTTGCAATTGAATATCAGGGTAGAAAAATCAATTACAGCATCTTCGACAAATTAAGCCAGCTGAACCAGCGAGAGATTGTTGAGAATAAACGTTTGGGTTCTGTATTGGCCCATATTCAACAACAGCATGAAGAATTAGAACAGCAAAACAAACGGAATCGTTCTCAAGCTATGCCACGTAGACGTGCACAGAAAACAGCAATTCAAAAACGAAATCTGAATCCTGTGCTTGACTTGGAAATGTCGGTATAGGACATTTCTATTTGGTTTTAAGGTAGGACATTTCTACTTAGGAATAACATTGCATGTTAGAACCTATTCAAAGTCCGTATTTAATAGCTTCTCTTAGCGGATTTACTCATTTTCAAGCACTTGTAAGTAAAGCTCATCCGCTTTTTGAGCAATGGCTTTGCCATTCTCACGCATTTCTAATTCTTTAGCTACATAGGCTTGAATCGGTATGTTGTAATAGCCACCACCATAGTAGTCTTTAATGAGTTTCAAAGGCACTTCCACACCATATTCATCAAAAAGATTACGTCTGTAATTATATTCATGGATCGTATCCGCATAGGTCGGCAATCGGGGTAGATAGGTCAAGTGTGGTGTAGCAATTTCCATCTGCATCCATGTTTTCTGCTTCTTAGACCTGTACTTTAAAAAACGCTGTGCAAAATGGATAATCTGCCCTGCTTGGGAACGGCTTGCTTTGAAAACAGACCATGTTTCAACCATCAGGAATAGATTTTTAATGTCGGCTCGGTTCTTCTCTGCTAGAGAACTATTTTTTTGACTAGCCAATTTATTAATAGAATCAGTAAATTTAGTTTTAATTTTTTCAATACTTTGCTTTGTATATCGCCAAGTCCACGTATAAGCCCTTACTCTGTCTTTGTAGTCTTTTTCATCACCCAAGATGAGCTGTTTATAAGTCTTATGCGTATCTCTAAAAAGCTCCATAGTCACCAGGGCAGTAGGTTTGACAGCAATTGGATTTTTTAAGACAAATTGTTTTGGCTCATTATCTTTGAAGTAGTCTGCAATCAAGGTCTTTTCTGCTGAGATCGAATCAAGATCCCACTTAAAGCCTTTGTACTTCTCTTTAAGAGTCTGAATCTTCAAACGCTCCGACTCTTTGGCAAGTTTATTAATCTCAATACCGTTGAAAGTATTGAAATCTCTACTTGTAGGCGTAGTGAATAAGCAATACAGAAACCATTTATTTTCATTAAAGACATCTCTTTGCACGATCATCGTGCAAATAGGATGACCCTTTTCTAGGCGGTAAGAACGCTGTCTTGGTGAAATACCCAACTCATAACGCTCTGTCATCTTATCCAAAACGGATTCAATGGATTTCTTAGAACTGTCGTACTCAAAGCTGAAATAAAAATATGCGCCATTGGCAACATGGTCAGCGAGCCGTTGCATTGTAAATTTTGTGTGTGGACTAAAAATTATCATCCAAAATATTTCCAATCATTGTTATCAAGGGTTAATTCACAAAATACGCTGTTTTTTGATCAAAAACTAGCATTGTAATCGAGTAAAAGGATTTTTGGTTTTTAGCTGTTTTTTGCTTTTTCCATAGCGAAGCTATGGTGAACTTGCGAAGCAAGTTTTAAGGACTTCTAGACGGTGTTTGTAAGAGGGTAATAAGTAGTTCCATGCGAACGCACCTAGACAGCATATTTTTTGTGCATTATGATTTTCTCATCAGTTGTGAAGTGTGTCTGACCAACGCACCTAAAAGACCTAACCGTTTTTTAGTGTGCCGTTAGGCACACTAAAAATTTTGATTTTCAACAGCTCACAGTGGAAAGGTTGACAGCCTGAAAACTGCTTGACGAAGCGGACTGCTGCGGAAACGTAGCTCGGTACGCTTTGATGAGGGCTGATGAGGGGTGGCTTTTGCCTACCCTCAAATTCTACTCAATCCACTTCATTGTTGGTTCTTGAAGTTGGGCGACAAGGAAACGGAATCACCGAAAGGTGGCGAATGGGTTAAACCCCATTCTAGGCTGAAAGGGCTGAAATCCTGCTTTTGAAGAAATAGTGAGTGAAATCCATAGATGGAGAGTAGCGTTAATAACTACCGTTCTTCGCTGAATCTTTATGGTTTGGCGAGGTGCGTGGCACACACGATGGCTTCTGCGGTATTCGAGAGGGTACAGGCGATCAAGGTGAAAGCTGGCGAGAGTGGCACTTTTGGGTCAGGTGGTGAATTTGTCGTGATGACATTCCATTTTGGCTCGAAAGGTCGATGTATAGCTTAAACGTGTTAAAGGTGGGGAGAGATCCTCATCGACTGTGCTAAGTAAGTGTTCTACCCATGATGATATTTTTTAAGCTGCGGAATCGGTATTTTGGAACTGCGTACCGAAAAGCAAGGAAAAGGTTTAGAAAATTAGTGGATGGGCGTACTGCTTGTTAAGACTTCAAAAGATAACTTGGGACGCACTTTTATGTCATTAGGTTTTGTCACCTAAGTATTTGAATAACTTATTTTAAGTTATCGGCATAGATGTGTTGGAGCGATCTTTAGTAGCGCATATAAGGTAAGTTGTTTTTGCCGAAGTTGTACCGTTAAACGTCTGAATAGTTTGCTCGTCTTTTGTGAAATAGATAGGGATCTATAATCACAGGAGATTTATTAATCGGATTGGAATATTCATTAAGTAAGTGAATGAATAGGACGTTTCTTTAGAGCAGGCTTAAATAGTTTCTTTGAAAGTATTTAAGCTCTCTAAAGTTGGGAAAAGACCATAGCTACCGTTGTCAGAAATGGCTTGTTAAGGGAATCGTGGTTTTGCGAAAGAGTGATGTTGAGGCTACAGGGGACTGTAGTTGAGTGTGTTACTTCTTGCATGGTAAAAGTGCTTGAAGGCTGTGAATTTAATGTCACAGGGAAATCAAAAAGGTTAAATGGGGATTGGTCTCCCCTGCTGTTCGAGTTGGTCGCTCGGACTAAACTAAACTTCTGAAGACATAGTTTTTCGAGGTTGTTATCCACCATAGGATAAATATTTTCTGATTTTATGAATAAAATTAGCGTTTTAAAGTTTGGTGTTGGTTGGTTGGCAATCGGCACTTCGACAAAATTTTACGGTGCATACGTTATAAGCATTTTTTAGACCCCCTCGGATATTCTTGCCAACAGAATATCGAAACGAGGTGGGTTGTCTAAATGCTCACCATTTGCGTTTTAAGGCACTTTAAACTAAAACCTATAGGTAGAATAGGAATGACCAATAAAACGCCAAATACAGCAAACCATGCGCTATAAATCCACATCTCTTGGTGTATCTTGCTCTCGATCTGTCATAAAATCTTCTAACCCTGTTGGGTCATCATGGTTTTTAAAGAACTCCTCCCAAGTTACTTCACAAAAGACACCATCTTCATTGGCTCTAAACCATCGTGGTTTGTTGAAGTTCTTCATCGAGAGAGAAACCAAATCTTCATCTTTTTTATCTTTGCTCATCTCAGATCCTCTTTAGCGAGTGTCTACGAGCGACACAACGAAAATTTGCGCCTAGACTCCCTGAAAAACTGCTTTTTAAAATATTTGCTTCAACAAATTGAAAGTAGATCACATGCTGATCTTTGCACCTAGACCGAGCGAAGCGAGCATAAAAAACTTATGAGCGAAGCGAATTCCGAGTTGCTTTTGCCTTTTCTTAAAGTAACAAGAATATTAACTAAAAATTGCCCCACGAATCGAGCGAAAGCGAGATTCAATAGAGTTTGAGCGTAGCGAAAACCAAGGGCAATTTTTCATTTATTTTTTCATTTACTAATTTTAAAAGCTTTATTAAAAGCTTTTAATAGCTTTTAAAAAGCTTTTAAAAAGCTTTACGGCCAGTCTCAATGTATTGCTATATCAGTGTTTCAGACACTAAAGTGGGGGCGAAATGTTAGGTTTTTGACTTTAAGTGGGGGCGAAATGTTAGGTTTTTGACTTTAAGTGGGGGCGAAATGTTAGGTTAGTGGGGGCGAAATGTTAGGTGGTAATCAAGATATGCTTGACTTAATAAGTGGGGGTAAGTAGCATTGAAAATACCACCACATAATAGAAGAATAGTGATTTTAGATGGCTGTATCATTAAAGAAAATTAAAAATTTTGAGGAACATGACAAATCTCTTTTTCCTCTTTCAGCACCTGCCAAACGTTATCCAAAAGACTATGCTGTCTTTCAAAATATTTTCTGGCAATTGAAGCATGAGAAATCACCAAAAGACGATATTCTAAAATTGCTATTCTTTTTTAGCCCTAAAGTTCGGCTAGCATCAGATCCCAATGAAACAACAGAATTCACTGTAACAGCTAAAGAATATGCTGAATTGACGGGCTTAAAGCCAAGCAGTGCTTATGTAGCCTTAAACCGAGTAGTAGATGCTCTCTACGACCACAGTGTAGTTTTTTATCATCCTGGAAAAGATCGAGATATTCGAACAAGACTCATTAGTACATGCTCATACAAGGATGGATGTTTTTATATTTCTTTCACGCATTTTGCCCTATACATTATGTATGTTTTTAATAAACAAAATTCGTATACAAAATTTAAAGTTAAATCGGCTGTTGCCTTACATGGTCACGGTTTAAAACTTTACCCATTCTTGGTACAAAATGAATTTCGGTCTAATTTCGATGTATCCATCAAAGAATTAAAAAGTGCTTTAGGTCTAGCAGAAAATTCATACCCAGAATATAGAGATTTCAAAAGTACTATTCTTAAACCCCACATTGATGACATTAACTCTAAAACAGAACTTACTATTGAGTTTAAAGCAGTCAAGAAAGAAGGACGCAAAGCTAGTCATGTTAATTTTATAGTTAGAAAAAAGAAAACTATTGGAGCTAATCAACAAAGTGAAACTGGTAGTAACCAAGAGCAAAATAAAATAACTGCAAAAATGGTTTATTTAACGATAATTCAAAGTGAAGAATTGAGCTTGAGATTCAAAGAATCTGGTGAGACTACAGACGAATTAGTAGAAAGAATAAAAATTGATTTTAAAAATAACGAAGGTAATAGATGGATTGAAAAACTAGCAGAATTCAATATCGACTTTACTATTGAACAAAAAGTTTGAAAAATTGCTGCTATACCTAGAAAAGTACGATTTAATTCAAAATAAGATATATGTTCAGCTAAGATGTTCAGATGAACATGCTTAAACACGCGCTGAGGGATTACATTGAACAAAACAAAATTTAGCATAATGGACGCAAGTAAAGCTTTTAAAAAATCAAGAACAACAATCTATGAATCTATAAAAAGTGGTGAATTATCAAGAGATCATGATGGACTTATAGACTTATCGGAACTTATCAGAGTTTATGGCAATCCAGTCAGTGTTCAGTCCAGTACACGTACTGAACAAGTCCAGAAGGATGTACAGGTACACGTTCAGTCTGAAATTGAAAATGTATTAAAAGATCAAATTTCTTTACTCAAAAATCAGTTAGATTTAGCAAATCAAAGAGAAAAGTCTTTGATGCAACATATTGAAGATCTCACTCATAGAATTGAGTTTAAAGGCACGTTAGAACAGCCAAAACAAGAAAATACTAGTAAGCTAAATGAATCTACTAATCTAAATATAGCAACAGATCCTCGGCCAGAGATTGAGTCGAACTATGACGCATTGACTACTTTTGGGGAAGACAACAAGCGTATACCTATTCCTGAACACGTTGAACCGGAACCTAAAAAAAGGGGATTATTGGGCCGTTTAGCTCGGGCAGTTTTTACAGATGAGTAAGGTTTTATTGTTATTTTTAGCTAAACAAAAGTGTGGAACATTGCTTACTTATTAAGCGTGGAACGTGAAAAATCATAAAAAAAGCCCGGACAGGGATGTTCGGGCTATAAACTAGAAACTACAGCATTGATTTC
>NZ_VPEK01000063.1:0-6345 GCF_013417145.1 Acinetobacter sp. YH16044 | reverse complement strand
CACGGCACTGTTGCAAATAGTCGGTGGTGATAAACTTATCATCCCCTTTTGCTGATGGAGCTGCACATGAACCCATTCAAAGGCCGGCATTTTCAGCGTGACATCATTCTGTGGGCCGTACGCTGGTACTGCAAATACGGCATCAGTTACCGTGAGCTGCAGGAGATGCTGGCTGAACGCGGAGTGAATGTCGATCACTCCACGATTTACCGCTGGGTTCAGCGTTATGCGCCTGAAATGGAAAAACGGCTGCGCTGGTACTGGCGTAACCCTTCCGATCTTTGCCCGTGGCACATGGATGAAACCTACGTGAAGGTCAATGGCCGCTGGGCGTATCTGTACCGGGCCGTCGACAGCCGGGGCCGCACTGTCGATTTTTATCTCTCCTCCCGTCGTAACAGCAAAGCTGCATACCGGTTTCTGGGTAAAATCCTCAACAACGTGAAGAAGTGGCAGATCCCGCGATTCATCAACACGGATAAAGCGCCCGCCTATGGTCGCGCGCTTGCTCTGCTCAAACGCGAAGGCCGGTGCCCGTCTGACGTTGAACACCGACAGATTAAGTACCGGAACAACGTGATTGAATGCGATCATGGCAAACTGAAACGGATAATCGGCGCCACGCTGGGATTTAAATCCATGAAGACGGCTTACGCCACCATCAAAGGTATTGAGGTGATGCGTGCACTACGCAAAGGCCAGGCCTCAGCATTTTATTATGGTGATCCCCTGGGCGAAATGCGCCTGGTAAGCAGAGTTTTTGAAATGTAAGGCCTTTGAATAAGACAAAAGGCTGCCTCATCGCTAACTTTGCAACAGTGCCATTTTAAGCGTTATGCTAAGCCCAGGAAGCCGCAGGATCTTTTGAACCACAACTGCATTAACGTCCGCTATTCTGATACGAGTGGATTGTACGCCTGGGAATTCGAGAAAGATGCTCAGAAATTCAGTCTGAAAGTCAAAGGGCAATATATTGCGAACAGCACGATTCATCAGCTCGATGCAGCATTAGACGGGCTGGGGATTGCCTATATTCCCGAGTATGTTGCAGATGGATATATCAAAAGCGGCAAGCTGATTGCTGTTCTGACCGAGTGGTGTCCATATTTTGACGGCTACCATATTTATTATCCTCACCGCCGACAGGATTCTCCTGCGTTTATGGCTTTTCTGCAAGTTTTGCGTGACAGGTACAATAATGGAATAAGATAAATTTATGAGTAAAGGATTATGTCCACGATAAGCACCTGGGTCGATTCCTGGGAGGCGGCCATGAGGGTAGGGAAGCGCCGTCCCGTCAAGTCAGCGTAATGCTCTGCCAGTGTTACAACCAATTAACCAATTCTGATTAGAAAAACTCATCGAGCATCAAATGAAACTGCAATTTATTCATATCAGGATTATCAATACCATATTTTTGAAAAAGCCGTTTCTGTAATGAAGGAGAAAACTCACCGAGGCAGTTCCATAGGATGGCAAGATCCTGGTATCGGTCTGCGATTCCGACTCGTCCAACATCAATACAACCTATTAATTTCCCCTCGTCAAAAATAAGGTTATCAAGTGAGAAATCACCATGAGTGACGACTGAATCCGGTGAGAATGGCAAAAGCTTATGCATTTCTTTCCAGACTTGTTCAACAGGCCAGCCATTACGCTCGTCATCAAAATCACTCGCATCAACCAAACCGTTATTCATTCGTGATTGCGCCTGAGCGAGACGAAATGCGCGATCGCTGTTAAAAGGACAATTACAAACAGGAATCGAATGCAACCGGCGCAGGAACGCTGCCAGCGCATCAACAATATTTTCACCTGAATCAGGATATTCTTCTAATACCTGGAATGCTGTTTTCCCGGGGATCGCAGTGGTGAGTAACCATGCATCATCAGGAGTACGGATAAAATGCTTGATGGTCGGAAGAGGCATAAATGCCGTCAGCCAGTTTAGTCTGACCATCTCATCTGTAACATCATTGGCAACGCTACCTTTGCCATGTTTCAGAAACAACTCTGGCGCATCGGGCTTCCCATACAATCGATAGATTGTCGCACCTGATTGCCCGACATTATCGCGAGCCCATCTATACCCATATAAATCAGCATCCAGGTTGGAATTTAATCGCGGCCTCGAGCAAGACGTTTCCCGTTGAATATGGCTCATAACACCCCTTGTATTACTGTTTATGTAAGCAGACAGTTTTATTGTTCATGATGATATATTTTTATCGGCACTGTTGCAAATAGTCGGTGGTGATAAACTTATCATCCCCTTTTGCTGATGGAGCTGCACATGAACCCATTCAAAGGCCGGCATTTTCAGCGTGACATCATTCTGTGGGCCGTACGCTGGTACTGCAAATACGGCATCAGTTACCGTGAGCTGCAGGAGATGCTGGCTGAACGCGGAGTGAATGTCGATCACTCCACGATTTACCGCTGGGTTCAGCGTTATGCGCCTGAAATGGAAAAACGGCTGCGCTGGTACTGGCGTAACCCTTCCGATCTTTGCCCGTGGCACATGGATGAAACCTACGTGAAGGTCAATGGCCGCTGGGCGTATCTGTACCGGGCCGTCGACAGCCGGGGCCGCACTGTCGATTTTTATCTCTCCTCCCGTCGTAACAGCAAAGCTGCATACCGGTTTCTGGGTAAAATCCTCAACAACGTGAAGAAGTGGCAGATCCCGCGATTCATCAACACGGATAAAGCGCCCGCCTATGGTCGCGCGCTTGCTCTGCTCAAACGCGAAGGCCGGTGCCCGTCTGACGTTGAACACCGACAGATTAAGTACCGGAACAACGTGATTGAATGCGATCATGGCAAACTGAAACGGATAATCGGCGCCACGCTGGGATTTAAATCCATGAAGACGGCTTACGCCACCATCAAAGGTATTGAGGTGATGCGTGCACTACGCAAAGGCCAGGCCTCAGCATTTTATTATGGTGATCCCCTGGGCGAAATGCGCCTGGTAAGCAGAGTTTTTGAAATGTAAGGCCTTTGAATAAGACAAAAGGCTGCCTCATCGCTAACTTTGCAACAGTGCCAGTTTTATTACGAACGTGTTTTGGGTGGACAACGGAAAACATATTTCATCGAAAGACCAAAAAAAGAAAAAACACTTCCTGTTGTGATGAGTGAAGAAGAAACCATTCGGGTACTACGCGCTATTGAAAACGTGAAACACAAGGCTATTCTGATGACTATTTATTCGGCAGGTTTGCGCATTTCTGAATGTATAAACCTGAAAATAAAAGACATTGACTCCAAGCGCATGCAAATTCGTATAGAACAGTCAAAAGGAAAAAGAGATCGTTATACCATTTTATCTGAGAAAACATTAATTATTTTAAGAACATACTTTATGGAATATAAACCAAAAGATTATTTATTTGAAGGTCAAAAAGGTGGCGCATACTCAAGCCGAAGTATTCAAAACATTTTTAAAGCAGCTGTTTTAAAAGCAAAGATTCAAAAGGAAGTTACTGTACATACCTTACGACATAGCTTTGCAACGCATTTGCTTGAGAATGGTACGAGTTTACGTTATATTCAATCGTTGTTAGGTCATTCAAGCAGTAAAACAACTGAGGTTTATACACATATTACCACCAAGGGAATGGAACAATTAAAAAGTCCGAT
This sequence comes from Acinetobacter sp. YH16044, assembly GCF_013417145.1. Taxonomy (NCBI): domain Bacteria; kingdom Pseudomonadati; phylum Pseudomonadota; class Gammaproteobacteria; order Moraxellales; family Moraxellaceae; genus Acinetobacter; species Acinetobacter sp. YH16044. Next base: position 2,700 of record NZ_VPEK01000063.1, on the reverse strand, counting down.
GGATTTGTTAGATATATAGAAAGGATTTGTATATTTGAGCAAAACTTAACAAAAAGCACTATGAATATAAATCCTTTTGAGAGAGTAGAAACGAACGGTAAACGGTTGAAAACGGATTTGTCACTGATAATGAAAGGTTTAGCAAAATAAGATATAGTGGATATATACGCCATTTGGCGTATAGCCACTTGTTATGTGCCATTTTTGAATGACAATGCGAATAGATACAGACAAACAAATGAATTTACTTAGTGATAAGAACGTTGCAATAATTGGTGGTGGACCCGTTGGACTGACTATGGCAAAATTATTACAGCAAAACGGCATAGACGTTTCAGTTTACGAAAGAGACAACGACCGAGAGGCAAGAATTTTTGGTGGAACCCTTGACCTACACAAAGGTTCAGGTCAGGAAGCAATGAAAAAAGCGGGATTGTTACAAACTTATTATGACTTAGCCTTACCAATGGGTGTAAATATTGCTGATGAAAAAGGCAATATTTTATCCACAAAAAATGTAAAGCCCGAAAATCGATTTGACAATCCTGAAATAAACAGAAATGACTTAAGGGCTATCTTGTTGAATAGTTTAGAAAACGACACGGTTATTTGGGATAGAAAACTTGTTATGCTTGAACCTGGTAAGAAGAAGTGGACACTAACTTTTGAGAATAAACCGAGTGAAACAGCAGATTTGGTTATTCTTGCCAATGGTGGAATGTCGAAAATAAGGAGCTTTGTTACCGACACGCAAGTTGAAGAAACCGGTACTTTCAACATCCAAGCTGATATTCTTCAACCGGAAATAAACTGTCCCGGATTTTTTCAGCTATGCAACGGCAACCGATTAATGGCGGGACATCAGGGCATTTTATTGTTTGCCAATCCCAATAATAATGGTGCATTGTATTTAGGAATTAGTTTTAAAACGCCCGATGAATGGAAAAATAAAATTCCCTTAGATTTTCAGGACAGAAACAGCGTTGCCGATTTTTTATTGAAAAGATTTTCCAAATGGAGTGAAGTTTACAAACAATTAATACGTTCGGTATCAACATTTCAATGCTTGCCCACAAGGAAATTTCCTTTGAACAATGATTGGAAAAGTAACCGTCCATTACCCATAACAATGATTGGCGATGCTGCTCATTTGATGTCGCCTTTTGCAGGACAGGGTGTAAATACGGGATTATTGGATGCTTTGATATTGTCTGAAAACCTTACAAACGGAGAATTTACAAGTATTGAAAATGCCATCGAAAACTACGAACAACAAATGTTTGTTTATGCAAAAGATACGCAGGACGAATCGACAGAAAACGAAACCGAAATGTTTAGTCCCAATTTTTCGTTTCAAAAATTATTGAATCTATAAACAGTAAGAAAAAACGGCTACTAACAAGCAGTTTTGCAATAGTGGGCAGAAGTGCAAAATTGAACTTGTGTGCTTCTATCAACTTTTGTACATTAGCTGCCAGTTTAAGATGGGTGCATTTGAGTATGCCCAAAGGAGCCCGCAAGTATGCGCAGGACGAAGCCAGTAGCCGCGCCGATGGTGGCGCGGGTCTATCTGCGCGTCAGCACCGACGCGCAGGACTTGGAACGCCAAGAGGCGATCACTACGGCCGCGAAGGCCGCCGGCTACTACGTCGCCGGCATCTACCGTGAGAAGGCATCCGGCGCACGCGCCGACCGGCCTGAGCTGCTGCGCATGATCGGCGACCTACAGCCCGGCGAGGTGGTCATTGCCGAGAAGATCGACCGCATCAGCCGCCTACCTTTGCCCGAGGCCGAGCGCCTGGTGGCCTCGATACAGGCCAAAGGCGCACGCCTGGCCGTCCCTGGCGTGGTCGATCTATCCGACCTGGCGGCCGAGGCCCAGGGCGTCGCCAAGATCGTGCTGGAAGCCGTGCAGATCATGCTTTTTCGCCTGGCCTTGCAGATGGCCCGCGACGACTACGAGGACAGGCGCGAACGCCAGCGCCAAGGCATTGAGTTGGCCCGCCAGGCCGGGCGGTACAAGGGCCGCCGTGCTGATCCGAAGCGCCGCGCCCAAGTTGTCGCGCTGCGCAAGTCCGGCTACAGCATCAACAAGACCGCCGAGCTGGCCGGGTACAGTGCGGCCCAGGTGAAACGGATATGGGCCGAGGTCAGCCAGGCCGAAGCGAAGCAGCACGGCGCGTTCGTGGAGGACGCATTGACGGAAGCCGATGCCCTGGCCGCTGTCGGCCAGGATGAGCGCCAGGAGGAAAGGGCATGAAGAAGCCGAACCAAGACGACGAGCCGTTTTTCATCACCGAGGAGATTGCGGCCGAAATGATCGCCGGCGGCTATGAGTTCGAGCTGCCGCCCATTCCTTGCACCATCCGCCTACGCGACGTGCTGGAGCGCATGACCGATGCTGAGCTAGCATTGCAGCCGGGCGAGATCGCCGACCAGGAGCGTGAACGCTGCCGGCGCAAGCCGTGTTCAACCTCATGATCTGGTCATGGTATTTTTCATGGCACTGAGCCTGATAGTTCTTGCAAATTGTTGTCACTAAAGGGTTTTGTGTGCTTGTTTACAATCGAGTGGGAGTGACGGGCACTGGCTGGCAATGTCTAGCAACGGCAGGCATTTCGGCTGAGGGTAAAAGAACTTTCCGCTAAGCGATAGACTGTATGTAAACACAGTATTGCAAGGACGCGGAACATGCCTCAT
>NZ_VPEK01000062.1:0-6843 GCF_013417145.1 Acinetobacter sp. YH16044 | reverse complement strand
TATTATAAATGCGATGTATTCCTGACGAGAAGATCGGTCTTTGAAATTAAAATAATTACGGAAACAATTAAAATAACTATTAAAGAATGAACTCATAAAGTCTTTATCCAATTTGATGATGGTTTTCAGTATGATAATTTTTGCTATTTGATTTTTTAAAAATCTGGTCAATGACTATAATTTAACATAAAGGTGCTTAAGCGTAACGCCATTTAGGCACTCAACCTAAAATTCCCCTCAACCGCTCAAAACTCCCTATCTTCTCCCCGTAAAAAGCCCCATTTTTGTGTTAGTGATTTGTTATCAAAACGGCGGTTTGGGTTTCGCGGTAAAAATGACGTCAACCGGCTATTTTTTCCAGAATTGCCACGGTTTTTTTGTTGGTACTGGTATAACAGGTTCGGGTGTTGTCGGCAGCTTGGATTCGATTAATAGCATTGCTTGTTTTAGGCTGTCTATATGTGACTGTTGAGCTGTAACGAGTTGTCTCAGGTGTTCAACTTCCTGTTCTAGTTGCTTTGTTTTATTGGTTTCACTTGTTCCGTTAGGTGTTGCATGTTGTTCATTTATTACAGTGTCACTCTGTTCATGATGAACAGACTTGAATGCGCCAAAAACTCGTAAAAGCTCTGATGTATCTATCTTTTTTATTCCATTCTCATCTGTACATATGGACAATTTTCCGTTTGATATGTAACGGTGAACAGTTGTTCTACTTTTTTTCGTTAATCGTGAAGCTTCACTGATCGATACCAGAGCCATTATTCATCCTCAAATTGATATTTTTATTTGATTATCTTGTGTAAATTGAAAATGTAGCGCGTTAGCTGTTCGACCTTTTTTTACAATATCAACCGTTACCATTAGGTCACTCTTATCATTTAATTCCTTTATGGCGGGTTTTATTACAAACTTATTAAGCTCTGAGAATTTTGAATATTTGTTATCTATTCCCATCATTGAGCGGAAATCATCAACATTGATTAGTCTATCTCCAGTGGCTTTAAATTGCATTAATAGCTCATAAATCCTAATGCTATATGTTCTTTTAAGAGCTGACACATTTTTAACTGCAATACTGGTGAATTGTCCTTTTAACTGAGTTAGGTATGGCATTATTGAGTCAGAAAAAGTTAACTCTATTCGACCTTCCCCTCCAAAATATTTTGCTTTTTGTTGAATCCATCGGATCTCTTCTTTTTTATTTTTCCAATGTATCTGTATCCATCTTTCCGCTAATTTATCTACTGCATCTTGTAAATGTCTCTCTGCATTACCTGTACCCATATTAGGAAAAGCTAGATAAAACTCTTCGGCTGTTAACTCAAAGGTTTTCTCAGGGGACTCATCTTTGGGATTCAACTTACCAATACACATTAATAAAACCCGCTGTTCCTGCAAAGTTAGTTTATAACTAGCTTCAATTAGAGCATTTGATTTGTAGGCTACTAGGTTATTCATCAAAGACCTCCTAATGGTGTTAAATAAATATACACCACTAATACCATTAATGGTATGTTTTATTTTAACACCATCAATGCGTGTGGATATTACCGTAAAAAGCACCATCTATTACCGTAAAAAGCACCATCTATTACCGTAAAAAGCACCATCTATTACCGTAAAAAGCACCATCTATGTTGTTGTAAGTTATTGATTACAGCGAGTTTTTTTTACCCGAAAACAAGATAAAAAACAAAAAAACAAGTTAAAAAGGGAAATGCCTGTGAATAACTCAACCAAAGTTGTCAGATACATCACGCTTCGTAATATTTAAAAGGATGTCGCAAACAACGTTTGCTCCTTTTCAGACAAACCTAAAACACCTCAGTAGCTCCCTCGCTTTGCTCGGGCAACTCGTTGAACATTTCTTTTGTCTACGACCATCCAGCCACTGCGCCGCTGTTTTTTCCGTGTCATTGGGTTCGCTTCGCTCACGGCTCAATCAGGAAGGAGCTGTCTGAGCTTCTGAGCCACGTTTTCAGTATTGGGTGATAAATTCCATTATCGAGCCAATAAAACCTCACCACGGACTTCCTGTGGCGTTTTAGAGGGTATTAACACCCTGTTCTAATCTTCCTTTTTTTGATTGAGTAATGCTTGCCCCTTAAATTTCCATTCTTCCCATTTGGGATTGTCACGGGATAATTCATGCAAGCTGACTAATGCCCCCAGTAGTTTTGCGGGGTCATCTACCGGTTTACCCGTTTGACTGTCCACTAACCCTGCCATAATGAGTAATCCCGCCGATTGATAAAGGGCATGGTCACGCGCTTTACGGGCCGCTTTGGCTTCTGCACGCTTCTCTGCTTGAATAAGATTCATCACCTTTGTGCGGGCTTCCTGTGCTTTTTCTGCTGCCCGCTCTGCCTGAATTAACAATGAGAGCGTTTTTATTTCTTGGGCGGTTTTATCCGCTTTATCGTGCAAAATCACCAATAAGCGTTGTGCCTCATTCGGTGATTTTAAACCACGGATAGTTTGCACTCTGTCTGCCACCCATTTAGCCTGTTTTTCGTTTTTCATCTTTACCACTCATGCAGCTTTTAGAATGAAATAATTATGCTCATGATTGGCAACTCAGGTCAAATTCCACTACAATCCCTATCATCTTTTTATTGATAGGGCGCACTTAGACGTTTCTTCACTTCATTCAGAAACGGTGCGCGCTTGCAGCGGGCGAAAACAGCATGGCATCTTATCATCTCAGCGTTAAAACCGGCGGGAAAGGCAAAGCCACTTCCCATGCCGATTATATTGCGCGTGAGGGAAAATATGCCCGTGAAAAAGACAACGACCTTGAGCATCAAGAGTCCGGCAATATGCCCGCATGGGCAGCGCATAAACCGTCCGAGTTTTGGAAAGCCGCGGACACGTTTGAACGTGCCAACGGCTGTACCTACCGCGAAATTGAAATTGCCCTGCCGCGTGAATTGACACCCGCACAACGCCTTGAGCTTGTTCGTGATTTTATTCAACAGGAAATTGGCGACCGGCACGCCTATCAATTTGCCATTCATAACCCCAGAGCGGCGATTGAAGGCGGTGAACAACCGCATGCGCATATTATGTTCTCTGAACGGCTTAATGACGGTATCGAGCGTGACCCGCAGTTGTATTTTAAACGGGCTAACACGAAAAACCCTGAACGGGGCGGCGCAAAAAAATCTCGTTTTGGCGAAACGCCGACCGAACGCAAGGCATACCTTATCGCCCAGCGAGAACGCTGGGCTGACTTACAGAATAAGTATCTTGAACGGTATCAGCACGCTGACCGCGTTGATGCGCGTTCCCTGAAAGCACAGGGGATTGAGCGTGAGCCGGAGCGACATTTTGGCGCAGGACAGGTCAGGCAGTTTAATACAGCGCAGTTACACGCCCTGATGGAGCGCAGAGAAGCGGAGCGACAGGCTCAGCACTGTCGTGATGAATGTAACTGCGTCATTGATGTCACGACGACATTACGGGAAGCCCTCGCAGAGCGCGATAACGTCACTGAAACACCTAAATGCGAGGTGATGCAAAATGCGACTCAGGGCAGAACGTTTGATTTTGAAAAAGAGTCTGACAAGCTGAACGCACTGGTCAATGATGCCTTGAGTGAGATACAAGACGAGATTGACCTTCAATCCTTGATTAATGACTCGATGGCAGAGTTTCAGAATATTCATCAGGAACTGGTTAAGCAGCAGGAACGCGAGTATTGGGCTGAGCAGCGGCGTCAGCAGGAAAATGAACGACAGCGCCTCGCTGAGCAGAAGCGACAGAAACCGGATGACGGCTGGTCATTTTCACGATAGAGAGAATTTTGTATGAGTGATGAGATTAAAAAAATTGCGGCGCTGATTGGGCATCAGCAAGCGCAGGAAAAGCGTGTGGCGGCGTTGATTGATGAATTTCAGGCAGAATCCGCCAAATTAAGCCGCCAAACAGCACAATTGGCTCAGGTGATCCATGAATTGGACAGTGCCTCCGGTAAGATGACCGACACGATCAGGCAATCGGTGAATGCAGCCTTAACTCAGGTTGAAAAAGAACTCAAACAAACGGGATTGGCGCAGCAGAAACCCGCCGTCAATGCGCTGAATCAGGTGGTTACAGCAGCTAATGAATCCGTGAGTGCAATGCGACGTGAAATGTCACGTTATACGTGGAAATCCGCGATTTATATCGCCCTGACAATGGTTGCTGTTATGGGGGGCTGTCTCTGGGGGATGTTTTATTTTATCGACAGTGGTTATGACCGAATTGCAAAAATGCAGCGCATGGAAGCGGTCTGGCAAAAAAAAGCCCCGCTGGCTGATATCTCCACGTGTGACGGAAAACCTTGTGTGAAAGTGGATACAAGGCAGTCATATGGTGATAAAAAAGACACCTATCTGATTATCAAACAATAAAAAAACGGCGCTGAATACGCCGTTTTCCCGTGCAAGTCGTCAAAGTAGCGAGGGGGTTTTGAGCGGTTCGCCCTCATTCAACCTATTCATCTGCTAATGAGCCGGAAGGTTGAAAGATCTTTCAGTTTTTACTGATTAAATATGAGCATATTTAATCCAGCAAGTACTTACCATACTACCCTGGAGACTCACCTTTTAAATATCTATTTAATAAGTAACTAAGAGGCCAACCCTCAGAATCATTCAGTAACAGGCACTTAGATATCATTTCAAAATCATCTGATATATAAGCGGAAACATCACTATCTCCACAAACTTTAAATGATAACTTAAATGAAGCTTCTCTTATCCTATTTATTATTTCGATGCAATCGTCAGGAAAACATATATTTTTTATTTTATTAAAACTATTTAGCCACTGTTTTTCAAACTCATCGCCATCTCTTTTATCTAATGCGTCATCAATATTTATATGTAATAAAAAATCAAAAAATTTAGGTTCGTTAATTATCATTAACAATTCATTTAAGTTATCATTAGACATTACATTAACCCTTGCTTAGTTAGCCATTCTTCAATTAAATTAACCGCTTTTACTGGTGTTACATCTGTTCCTAAAGTATGTGTTCCATTCGGAGATTTCACATCAACCCGAATATCATCCAACTTAGATGGTCTTTAGTTACGGAATTTTCTGGGGTTTCTGGCGTAAAACCCTTAATAATATTATTCCATAGTTATTTCTGTTTTCATATATGGGGTTTTAATGAAGTTATTGTTTTTATTGTTCTTTTTATTTCCATTATCCGTTTTAGCTAGTGATTGTGGGATTAAAGATTTTTCTTTATGTCAGTCTGCTGAGAATGGCGATAGTTTAGCTCAAATGAAAATTGCTGATATGTATTCAGAGGGGGATGGTGTAAAGCAAGATAAGCACATCGCTTTTGAATGGTATCAAAAGGCTGCAAATCAAGGTAATGTAGAAGCTCAGAGTATTTTAGGTTCATTGTATCTTTATGGTACAGGCGTTAATTCTAGTAAACCAATGGCATTGAAGTTTTACAAAATGGCAGCTGATCAGGGTGACATAATAGCTATCATTTCATTAGGTCAAATGTATTTGGTTGGATATGGTGTGAAAAAAGATGAGGTTATGGCTTTCAATTTTTATCAAAAAGCAGCTGAACTAGGCGATGTTTCATCACAAGCAATATTATGTGGTTTTTATCGTAAAGGTATAGGAACTGATCAAAATGATGATTTAGCCTTTGAATGGTGCAAAAAAGCCGCAAATAAAGGAAGTGAATCTGCTCAATACGCTCTTGGTAATATGTATTTGAACGGAGTTGGTGTAAAGCAAGATATTTCTGAGAGTCAATTATGGTTCAAGGAATCTTGTGATAATGGTTTTGATTTTGCCTGTTCTAAAGTAGACAAAAAATAATGCCCCAATGATGTGCTAACAAAATTTTCAAATTAATTATTAGAATGTAATAATTAATTGTATTTGTTATAATGATATAGTAATTGTAAGTTTAATATACAACGAGAATAATATGAAGAAAAAAGTAATTAGATTAGTAAGTCAGATAGATGTGAATGAAACCAAAAGTAGTTTAATTTATGAGCAGAAAATGTCATTAATTTACTTTCTTTTTGGTGGATGGTTTTCTTTTTTCTTCATGAAAAAAAAAGGAAATAGAACTGTTTGTTTTTTGCGTGATATCAATTCTATTGATATTTCATCAACAGTAATGACTGGTAATTTAATTACGGTTAATACAAATGATATTCGTTATGTCCTGGAAGTCAGGAATAAAAAGACATGGGTTGATATTTGCAAAACCCTTCCATCCATACTCCCTAACATTATAATTAATGAAAAAAAATAATTCCATTTAAATTATTACAATTCAAACCGGTGAATAAACATAATAAAATTTACCGGTTTGAAATATGACAAAATTATCTGACGTTTGAATTGCTGTTTTATTGTTTTTTGATTACTTTGTTGTTACCAAATCGGTTTTGACCAATATCACCTTTATAAAATATCATTAAGATTGCGAGTGCTAAATAGGAAAGTATTCCTAGCATTCCTATTACTAATCCTATCGTTCCGAATAAATTACCGCCTATATAGGTGAATGATAATGCAATTATAAAAAATAAATATGGCGTAATGAGAAACCATCCAGAGTAATTTACATCATGTAATCTACGGATAGATACGGTTATTTCTGGAATAAAAATTATTAAATAAAATATTGATGCAATCAATGTAAATCTTTCAATAATTAATAGCAGTATAGGGTTAATTATTATAAATGCGATGTATTCCTGACGAGAAGATCGGTCTTTGAAATTAAAATAATTACGGAAACAATTAAAATAACTATTAAAGAATGAACTCATAAAGTCTTTATCCAATTTGATGATGGTTTTC
>NZ_VPEK01000061.1:0-6896 GCF_013417145.1 Acinetobacter sp. YH16044 | reverse complement strand
CGGCTTTTTATTGATTATTCATGTTCCACGCTCAATAAACAAGCAATGTTCCACACTTTTGTTTAGCTAAAAACAACAATAAAACCTTACTCATCTGTAAAAACTGCCCGAGCTAAACGACCCAATAATCCCCTTTTTTTAGGTTCCGGTTCAACGTGTTCTGGAATAGGTATACGCTTATTGTCTTCACCAGGAGTAGTCAATGCGTCATAGTTCGACTCAATCTCTGGCCGAGGATCTGTTGCTATATTTAGATTAGTAGATTCATTTAGCTTACTAGTATTTTCTTGTTTTGGCTGTTCTAAGGTGCCTTTAAACTCAATTCTATGAGTAAGATCTTCAATATGTTGCATCAAAGACTTTTCTCTTTGATTTGCTAAATCTAACTGATTTTTAAGTAAAGCAATCTGATCTTTTAGAACATTTTCGATCTCGGACTGTACACGTACAGGTGCATCCTTCTGGACTTGTTCAATACGTGTACTGGACTGAACACCAGTTGGATTTCCATAAACTCTTATTAATTCCGATAGATCTATGAGTCCATCACTATCCCTTGATAATTCGCCACTTTTTATAGCTTCATAAATTGTTGTTCTAGACTTTTTAAACGCTTTACTGGCGTCCATAACGCTGAATTTTGTTGTGTTCAATGGAGTCCCTCAGTACGTGTACAGGAATGTTCATATGAACATCCAATCTGAACATGAGTTTTATTTTGCATTAAAGCCTACTTTCTCTAGATATGGCAGTAGTTCTTCAAATTTTTGTAGATCTTTTAGCATTTCAGAAATTCGAACTGCGAACTGCGAATAGCTTTCAGTACCTTGAGAATATTTATTCATTTCTGGAAGCTCAGATAGCTTATTAGCAAAAAAATGTCGCTGTGCATCAGTAAATTTTGAGAAAATCTCAAGAGTAGTTTGCTTTTTATTGTTAGCTATAACGACCTTTTTCTGTTTAAAGGTAAATGAAAAGCCAGAAATATTACGTCCCTTTTTATGTTGCTGACATTGGACTTTAATATCTGTATGTTCATTAATTTGAGCAATAGCCAAATTTAATACTCGGTCTTTGAAATTCCCCATTCTTGTATATTCATCATCAAGAACACCTATTTTTTGCCTGAACTCTGCTAGTTCAATAATAGGAGTTTGGCCTGTACTGCGCCAAGCTATTAACAATTCATATAACCGCACAGCATACGCACTGCTGAGATTACTAATTTGTTGTAATTCATATTTAGTAAATTGCTCTTCTAAACGTGTAATAAGTGGGACAATTGCAGGAGCAAATATTAACTTCACGGTTGCTTCATCATCGATATATCTAATCTCGCTGACCCAGCGGCTTAAAACATTTTCTACATTTCCTCTCTTATTGATTTCTTGATAGCTAAATTGGCGTACGAATAGATCTTTACAAGCATCTTTTAACGCTTGGTACGCTGTTTGTCTTGCAACATTAAATTGATTTACATAGCTCTCAGCATGGACTTCTAATGGATCATTGGCATTAATGCCTCGACCACTATCTCTTGCTTCAACAATAGCTAATAAGATTAAACGCTGTTCTACTAAATCTAAGTTATAACTCGCATTAATTAATGCATTATCTTTAACTACTAAATCCCGCACTTTATTTATCTATCTTATTAGTTATGAATATAAATCTATATTAATAAATCTGTAGATTAATGCAAGGTAAACATGGTTAAATCTACAAAATAAATAAGGTAGACTTATGGTAGGTAAACGTAGTCATATTGGTAGGTAAACGTAGTCATATTGGTAGGAAAACGTAGTCATATTGGTAGGTAAACGTAGTCATATGAAGTCTGGAAGCCTTTATTTACAAGGCTTTCAGCTTACCTAAAAGCATTTAAAAGATTAAAAATAATTAAAAGCCCACGGAATGAAAAATTGCCCTTGGTTTTCGCTTCGCTCAAACTCTATTGAACTTCGCTTTCGCTCAGTTCGTCGGGGCAATTTTTTGGTGAATACTTACGTGACTTTAAGAAAAAGCAAAAGAAACTTGGAATTCGCTTCGCTCATAAAACTTTTTTACTCGCTACGCTCGATCCAGGAGCAAATTTCTGCATGAAACTTACGCTTTCTTAGGCTAAAGAGGACAAAAAAATGTTTTTCAGAGGGTCTAGGCGCAAATTTTGATAGTTCGCTCGTAGACACTCGCTCTATGCATCTATCTAAAGTCAAAATACCTCTTTATTTCGCTCTCATTTGCGTTTTTTGAGCTGTTTTCTGTTTTTCACTATGAGATCTATGTTTTTTAGGTAAAGGCTCTTAAATCGCATTTGAACGCTTTCTGTGAAGCTTTTCATAATTAAAGTTTTGGGTTGAAATTTTTAACCTGGATGAAGGGACAAAAAAATTGATCTTTTTACGTTTTTCTAAACCAAGAAATAAATACTTTTTTCCATGCAAAACCAAGCACCGGCCCTACGTCACTTTAGCCAATTTTCCAATCAAGGATCCGGCACACGCCGGGATTTTTTTGTCACACACCACGCATCTAACGATGACAACCTTCAAATCCTTATGCTGTAAGGGTTTGGGTAATTATTTTGTGTGTTAGAAAGCTGCGCAGCAAAAAGCGCATTTTTTAAAATAAGTTATTGATTTTATTTATTAATTTGCTGCGCTCTTCTCTGTGCTCAAAAAACCAATAAAAATGCTCTAAGCAATTGTTATTTAATGAAAAATAGGGTGCGCACCTATCTGCGCTCGAAAAATGGAAAAAAACAGCATAAGTAATTAATATATATAGATAAATACCCTGCGCAGTTATTGAAAATCAAGTTTGCGCAGGTAAAAGCCATAAAAACAGCATAAGTTATTGAAAATTAATTAAAATAATCTGCGCACTTTTCGATAAGCAATAAAACTGTCAATTCGGTCAATTTAACAAATCATACATGACATATTTTTTAGGAATTTAAACCTGTAAAAATCACTCAGTTGATAGATTTTAAGTAAGGTTTTAGAACCTAAATTGAATTCTTATTTCAGGCGTTAAAAGTAGTTAAAAAATTGAGAGTATTCAATATCAGTGAGTTCTATACCTATTTTCTACAAAAGTTCCAAAAATGGACCTTCTTCAATACTCAAGCGTTGAAGTTTAAGAGAAGATAGTAAGAAATCTTATTCGAGGAATTGTGATGAGCACTCATATCACTACTATGGCAAATACAATAATGTTTCCGAAGGCTTGTACTCTTTGCCAATCAAGAAAAAATGTACAGCTTTTTGCAGGACTGTTGGTATGCGATCAATGCCAGGAAAACATCAATCTCACGAATCCAGACACATTCTCGACCAATGATGAGATTGAACAGAAAGCCCAGGATTAACCTGGGTTGCGTATAAGAGTTTTTATGTTAAATATTAGCTAGACACGAGTACTTATAATTAAATGAAAAATGTGCAATATAAATAATATTGTTGAAGTTTTATTCTGTTAAGTTTCGAATATAGCTTAGGAGAGATAGATGGTAGACATTGTTGATCCATCTACACGCAGCCGTATGATGGCTGGAATCAAAGGTAGCAATACAAAGCCTGAATTATTAGTCAGACATTTGCTTCATAAAAAAGGATTTCGGTATCGTTTTCATGTAAAAGATCTTCCGGGAAAACCTGATATTGTTTTGCCAAAATACAGGTCAGTGATTTTTATACACGGCTGTTTCTGGCATGGTCATCAGAATTGTCATCTTTTCAGGTTACCGGCAACGCGGACGGAATTCTGGCAGGAAAAAATCTGCCGTAATCAGGCGAATGATTCCAGAGCTGTAGATATCCTGCGCGCTAGTAATTGGCGAGTCTGCATTGTCTGGGAATGCAGTATTCGGGGAGCCAAAAAAGATCCGGAAAAAGTAGTCAGTACAATTGCTGACTGGCTTGCAGGTGACAGACAGTTTCTTGAAATACGTGACACTCCAAGAGACAGATGATTTTTCAAGTAATACAGCCATACTTATTTATCTGATGACAGGTCAAGCTCCTTGTATTCATCATATAGACAAGCTGAATTGACTGCTGACACCCTGAACTGGTTGCGTTTTTTCTGTTTCCATTTGCCTGTATTCACATCTAGGGCATATTTGCATCCAGGATCATGAACCACTATTCCTGTCGCCAGGGCATCCAGGAATTTCTCAATACTTGCTCCTTTAGCCAGCGACACCTTTGGGCCAAACTGGTAATAGGTAGAGCCTTCAAGTTTGAGGTTAGTGTAGGAAACATAGCAGGTTTTGGTATGTTTATTCTTCCAGTGATTGAGCAGTTTGCTAAAGGTCCATCCAGCTGCAACTTCTCCATTGTCATTTTTCAGAAAATAGCCACCCTCGCTCAGGGTAATTTTCTTTTTCTCCAAATCATATCCTTCAATGAAAAGAGTCAGACATGTTTCCGGATTTCGGATTCCAGTCTGGTGTTTGGCAGTAAAGTAAAGCTGCTGCGGTTGCCTGCGGTTTGCATGGGTATTCATGAAATTTGCATAGCTGTCACGATAGAGTCCGATATCAGGTTCAGGAGTCATTAGGGTAGTACTACTTTTTGATCTTGTTTTTAGCTCCCAGTCCAAGAAATCAGGACTGGCCTTTCCGTTTGGAATGATGCCGAATTCGCACTCGAGGGTAAAACCAGCGCCATTAGGTGCCTCGTAGAAGATAACAGTACCGTCTTTGTCCAATCTTCTGGATCTTATTGGTCCCTTTAAATAGATATCTTTGAGTTTTCCAATCAGAAGCTCCTGACTGTCTGTAAGGCTAGAGTAGTATTCATAAAAAACTGACAGGACCTGTCTGTCTTGGTTCTGTTCGGCATATTCCTGAATTTCCCCTGAAATTTTCTCATCCCATGATCCTGTATAGGCAAAGACTTTGTCTTCAGCCAATCCTAGGATCATGCCTCTTTTCTGGCTGGCATATAGTGCACGTTCTTCTGGTGTCGGTGGTTTCATGATCTTGCTTGGGGCAAGCGAGCAGCCACGGAGGAATCCGGAAAGTCTTATTTCCGGATATTTGGGATAGAGAATAATTTGGGAACCTGTGGCTTCTTCAGTTTCACCTTCCGGTGTGATCCAGAACAGTTTGAGAGGTGCCTTGAATATCGGACCCTTGCTGGATTCTCCATCTGCGCGGATCTCTCCCAGTGGAAAATCCTGAAGAACTTCAAAATTTCCCCCAAAATAGATTTGCTGTTTGGAATTGTCATTATTGGAAAGCGGTTTGAGCAGGATCCGGGTTGCCCCTAGGGCCTGCATTGTCTGTGACATCTGCCTGATAGTCGCCATATACGATCCGGTCATTGTTCTTCTGACCGGATCGTACCTCTATTTGAGTGATTTTTATAGCTTTTACGCAGAAATCTTGTCTTTTTTATGCTCCTGAATTTTTGCTGCCCGTAGAATGTAAGGTTCCAGCAACCTTGCAACGGCAGTGAAGACGGGTACGACAACCGAGTTACCGAACTGCTTGTAGGCCTGTGTATCCGAAACTGGAATACGGAAGAAGTCGTCTCCATCCAGTTTTTGGAAGCCCATCAGTCTGGCACATTCCCGTGGTGTCAGACGACGCGGACGGTTCTTCTGGTTATCAGGATCATCAAAATCTTCTTCTCCCCGCTGCATATCCCAGCCGCGGTCAATCAGGATTTCCGAACCGTCTTTATGATAACGGGCCGAAAGGGTTCTGGCCACGCTACCAGGATTTTTCGGATCTACCAGACCAAAGCCAAAACCGTTACCTTTAGCCTGATGTTTCTTGGCATAGTTGTAAAGATACTTCCAGAGATTTTCAGTCAATATGTATTTGTCTTCTACTTCCTTTTCTAACACGTCCTGTATGGTCGGACGGACTTCAGGGAAGAGTTTACTGATATTTTTCAGGGAAAAGTCGCCCTTGATATCCAGGCTGCGTTTGAAGCCTACCAGTACAATACGCTCACGGTGCTGGGGAAGGAAGTTCTTGCCGTCAATGATTTTTGGATCATTCGGACCACTCGCGTCAGCATCTGCAACATCATAGCCCAGCTCGTCCAGCGTCTTCATGATGATACGGAAGGTATTTCCCTTGTCATGGCTTTTCAGGTTCTTTACATTCTCGAGTACGAAAATAGCTGGCTGTTTTGCTGCAATAATACGTGCCACATCAAAAAACAGTGTTCCTTGTGCTTCACATTCAAAACCATGTGCCTTGCCGAGGGAGTTCTTTTTTGAAACACCTGCCAGAGAGAACGGCTGGCATGGGAAACCGGCCAGTAGTACCTCATGATCCGGAATTTCGTTATCAATATGTTCATAAGCTTCATTGATGTCTATATCCGGATCTTCAGTCAGCGTAACCTGTCTGATATCTTCGTTGAATTTATGATGTTGAGGATCACAGTACCAGTTGGCCTTGTAGGTCCGGATGGCTTCCTTGTTCCATTCGCTGGTAAAAACGCATTGTCCCCCTATTTCCTCAAATCCCTTCCTAATCCCGCCAATCCCGGCAAACAGATCAATAAAACGGAATTTATAGTCCGGATGGTGTGCTGGTGGCTTCGGTAGCATCTTTTGCTGAAGCATCTCCACTTCGCCCTCACTGAGTGCCCGTGGTGCACTCTTTCCATTGAGCCATTTATTCAGCGTTTCACGGGTCCAGTCATACTGTCCAACCCTGCGAAGTATTTCAGCAACAGTTTTCTGGTCGTATGACTCCAAGACCTGATTGACCAGCATTTTGTGCTCTTCAATTTTCTGTTTTTCCTGGGTTAGGTACTTTTCATGCAGGTCATCGGCTTGGGAGAGAAACTCTTTCATCTATAAATCTATATTTGGGTATTTTGAGTGATACTTTATCACTCATTTGACCCAGATATAAGCTAAAACAT
>NZ_VPEK01000060.1:0-6942 GCF_013417145.1 Acinetobacter sp. YH16044 | reverse complement strand
GTGAACATCGTGAAGATGCTGAAAAGAAAGCCGTAGCACTAAAAGACAGTGAGCAGAAGAAGCTGTCAGAAGTTGTTGCAGATATTGTAGCAGGTCGCATCACCGAGATCGGTGACAGTTATGCAAGTGAAATCACACGCTTGTCAGAAGAACTTGAAATAGCACTAGCTGATAAAGAATCACTATCAGAAGAAAATAGCAGTCAGCTCACAGAAATTGAGCAATTAACTTCTGAAAATCAGGATTTAAAAGCGAAGTTGAAATTTCTTGAAGAAGAACATGCACGAAGTAAAGCTGAAATTATTGAACAGTATGAACAGCATAAGAAAGTCATATCTGAGCAATATGCAGAAGCAAAACAGCAATATTCTGAAGGTCTTGCTGAGTTCAAGCAAAGTAATACAGCTCTGAAAGCAGAACGTGACCAGTTGCAGCTAAAAGTTGCCGAAGCTCAGTCTAATGAACGTGTTGCATCTGTCAGACTTGAAGAAGCGCAGAAGAATATTAGCCGTTTTCAGACTGAGATCAGTGAGCTGAAATCTGAAATTCGTGATCTACGTGCCCCACATCAGCCACAGCAATTAAAAAAGAAGGGCAAGGTCGAAGAACAGCCAATAGATGACAAAACTGGTGATTTGTTAGCAGAAGCTGAAAAGCCATAATGCCCCTTTCTTTTCTTGCGGAGCACAGCCAAAGGCTGTGCTGTCCTCAGAAAAAAAAGTGGCTCAAATGAAACATGGCACAAGTCAATATGCTTGAAAAATTACAGGTTTTGATGTGGTAACGAACTTTTTTTGCTGAAATTGCATCAATGAGAACGTGAATTTTAAAAAAAATGTATTTTAGAGGTTCGCCATTTGTTGCATTGAACAACAAACAGTTGTAACGTGCTTTTAACAGATTCTTTTTAATAAAAAACTCGATTTTCAGGTACAAAAAAAGACCCGAAAAAATTCTTTGGCGAGAATGGGTCTTTTGATGTACGTGTTGATCACTTACGGATAGTCAACATGCTTAATCATTATAGCAGTCAAAGACCACTCCGCAAGCCATCTAAGGGCTTGTGCGATGCAAATTAGTTCAAATCATACAAATATTTCACCAAAATCGTATTTATTTATTGATAAATCAGAACAAATTGCTGATTTACAAGAAGCTCTTGCCCTTTTTGACAAGTGCTTATCACCACTTACACCGCATTGGGTTAGCAAAGATACACTGAACCACAAACCGAAGCATTTACGCCTACGCACTGGGAAAAACTCACCGAGAGAGAGAGATCATTTTGATTTCATTACACCAAGTGAGCGTTCGCAATATGGTTATCTCCGATATGCGTCAGAGTTTTGGCTTGGTACTTTTGTTATTGATATTGATAGCAATGTAGCAGCCAGTATCGAGGAAATAATCAAATTAAACCCTGATTTACCTTTGCCTAATCTGATTGTCAAAAACCCTGTAAACGGACACGTTCAGCTCTATTACTGTCTGCGAAATTCAGTCTGCATTGATGAAAAAAATAAACGCTATAGCAAGAAAGCGGTTGTGCTATTGAATGCAGTAAAAACACGCCTTAAAGAGCTTCTAAACGGTGATTTTGCACATAGAAATTCAGTCGCCAAAAATCCGCATAGCAGCATGTGGCGAGTATCTACTATGCGAGTACAGCCGTATCAGCTTGCTGAACTTGCGAGAATCACACGTATATATGAGCGTCCAGTGATACGCCCTATGCTATTCACTCCAAATTCAGCGAAAGCGGTCAAATTAAGCAAAAATATAACAGTAGGGGAGCGTAACAATTGGCTGTTTGAAACAGTACGGCATCACGCTTATAAGTTGTATTTCAAACATGGCGAGGACTGGACAAAACGCCAGTTTATGTCTTGCTTGTTTGATTTCATGAATAAACTCAATCTTGAGAAGTGCAAAACGCCACTGGTTGAGCGTGAAGTGCGTGAAATCTGCCGGAGTATTACCCGTTTTTGTTATGAGCGTTATAGCTACTCTGAAAACACTAACGATGTGCTACGCAAGATCGCAAAACAGTTAGGAAGAAAAGGTGGAGCAGCAAAAGGTAAGTCATACGCAAAACAACGCAGAAAAGCCCTCTCGCTGCATCGCAAAGGCTTATCTGTTGCTGAGATTGTAAATACTACTCAACTGTCTAAATCTACTGTCTATGCGCTAATTAAGAAGCATAAAAGCCGCATTCAGAAAAACAGAAAATCAGTAGCAGTTAAGCCGGGTCTAAAGCAGAAATCTGTTTTTCCAAATAGCTATCAGTATGGGGTCTGTTCTCTGGCGCCTGTTCCCTATATATCCAAGCAAGATTGCGAAGCAATATTGCTCACCATGACTAATAAACATTCTCTTTTTAGATTTTTAACTTCTATGTCTATGGGCGTCGGGTGGTTGTGGGCAAAATCAAAACCTGTGATATAAGCTTGTGGGCAAGTTGTGGTACAGCTATGCTTTTCCACAACTTGTCCATAAGCCTTATTCACAGACCAGTTTTGATGTTCGCTTGCGATTGTCCATAACCTCCCAGCCCGCTTTTATTTTGCTTTTTCTATAACTCCCCTGCCTCCTTAAATTTCGTTAGCCCTTGCTATGAATAAACAATGTTCTTGATGAACGATTGTTTATTCAAGCGCAAAGTGCTAACTTGAAATTTAAGCAAGCCTACCCTGTAGCTACAAATCATGTGCCTGCTACGCAGTCCATCGATGTTGTCGCACAGGAGTCTTGTTGGATGGCTTCGCCCCCAAACCCCCAAAAGCAAAAACCAAAAACCCAAAGTAGGGGAGTGGTAAAAATGGATGATGACTTAACAAGATTTAAAAAGATCAATCCGAAATCAGAAGTTAAACGTCTACGTCTGACAGTTGATGAAAAAAATCAGCTTGATGATTTTCTTGAGAAAAGAAACTTACAGTTTAGTGACTTCAACAATCGACTAATTAAAAATGCGATTAGTGCAGAATTTCATTTAGTTGAAATTGAAAACTATGTGAAACCCACATTTCCACTCAAACAAAAAAAGCATCATCGACCACCACCAAAAGTAGACCCAGCCGTATTATTCGAACTTGGTCGAGTCGGTACAAATCTGAATCAGTGTGCTAGAGCCTTGAACCTAATTAAAAATGACAAACAACAAGAGTTGGATCTCACTCAAGAATTTAGCTTTATCGAGTGTCTGCAAGTGCTTCAAGCAATCCAAGAAGATATACATAGCGTGATTGGTGAAATTAAAAAAACAACAATGTCCGATACCGCTATCGAGAATGCGAGAGTCCGAGCAGTCAAAGCCGTTGAGTTAGTGGAGGTCGAAACCGATGCACATTAAATTTACGAAACATGGGAAAGGCTGTCCACGCAAAGCGGTTGGCTATTTACTTGCTGAAAAAGATGCAAAAGGCGATTTGCGTCCTGATATTCAGACGCTCAGAGGTGATGCACAAACATTTGTTGCCATTACTGAAAGCCTAGATTTTGATTACCGCTATTCGTCAGCAGTAATCGCTTGGTCAAAACAAGACAATCCGACTGATGCACAGATTCAAGAAACATTAGATCAATTTGAAAAACATGCTTTTGCTGATTTAGACCCGACACGCTATCACATGAATGCCGTGCTACACGTAGCTCAGGATGGTTCAAAGCATGTGCATGTTTTGGTGCCGCGTGTCGATCTTGGAACAGGTAAGTCATTAAATATTGCTCCGCCCGGACACGAAAAATACTTCGATAAACTCAGAGATTATTTAAACGAAAAACATTGCTGGTCCAAACCTGATGACCTCGCAATTTTGAAAGCTGATGTACAGCTACCGCACCACACGCATTCACAAAGATTGGCGGCCATTGAAATTAATTTTGCAGGTAAAACCAAGCCTGAAAAAAAAGAGCTTTTAAATAAAATCGTTGCCCAACGCATTAACGCAGGCGTGATTCAAGACCGTAACGATGTTGTCCAAACGCTTGCTGAATATGGAATCATCACACGAAACGCTAAAGACACTATTTCAGTCAAATTACACGGTGATAAGACAGCCGTGAAGCTCGGAGGGGAGTTTTATAAAGATGGATTCAATGTCACTGCTTACGCAGAAAATCGAGCTAGAGCAGAAGCAGATCAAAGCGCATCAAGAGCAAATGAAGTCGATGCAAAACGAGTTAATGAACTCTATAACAAACTTCAACGAGCAACTGAATCAAGAGCTAGATTCTTTGCAGACAAGTACCAGGTCCCGATTGAAATTTATAGACAACGAAATACAGCAGAGCTGTCAGAACTTGATCAACAACGCACAAGAGCAAAAGGAATCAGTGCAGAAGCTGACGCACAGATCAACCGAGCTATTGAATCAGGTACAAAGTTTAGTGAAACAAGCCGAAAGTTTGAATATTCAGAGCTTAGCTCAACAGCAGACACAGCAACAACAGCAGAAAATCAGTCTAATTTTGTCAGTATCATGTACAGCATTACTGCTAATCCTGATCATAATTTCATGGGTGAAGTAAATGAGCGAATTAAAGCAGTTAATCAGTCAGCAAGTCAGTTTGCTACAGAAACAGAACGAGCTACAGCAGACTTGTATCAACGAGCAGAAGAAGTACATCGAGCACTTAGAACAGCGCAACACAGCACTAATTCAGCAAATGAACCAAGTACCAAAGCTAGATATGTCGCAGTCTTTACAGACATTCGCAATGCAAGCGCAAAAACATTTGCAAGAGAAATTGCTTACTGTACTGGACAACTCGAACATCGAAAAATTAGTGCAGAGCAAGATCAATCAAGAACTAAAACCAATTCTGGACGATATACAGCTCACACAATCGCAATTAACGAAAGCACTTTCGACAGCATCATCATTGAATACAGCAACAGACAACGAAATCAACGTCAGCGAGTTAAACAACAAGCTTCAGAAGCTAGAACTTTCAGTCAACAACTTGATCGAACAACTAAACACATTGATTTAATTGCACGACAACTCAGTAATGTTGTGATTAAGCCAAAGCCCTGTACTGATTTAACTCGATATTTCAAAAACAATGGTTATCGCTCACCGACTGCGGAGCGTATTGCTGTTTGGTCAGAACGTCAGCATGAAGCATTTAAGAATCGAAATATTGAGCAAGTCGCTTACTACATCGAAACCAAATTTCAAGAACTAGGACACTATCAACACTATGAAAATGGGCTGAGTAGAGATGAAATTGATATTGTAAACAAGATGATACGCAATGATGAGCGCATTATTGATTATATGAAAAAATCAGGCTGTCATCTGAATTACGACACTCGACAAAAGCTCAATCGGACATTCTCACTTGAACGAACTTCAAACGAATATCGCTTAAATGATCTTGATAAAAAAGAAAACGAAGTTAAGCCGTTATTTCAGGCGAAGCCTGAAACAAAAGCTATTGAACGTAATAATGACAACGGATTCACAATGTAGGAGATGAAAAAATTATGAAAATAGATATTAGCGAGCACTTTGAAACATCATCAATCAGTGACGTTGCTTATGCTGCAATGCTTACTTTTTCTGAAATGGAAAATGTAGACTTGTCTTATTTACATGATGTGTGCGAACAATTAAATGCAGAAAAACATTGGCTGTTACAGCTAAATTGGTGTCATGAAAAAATGGACAATCAAAACTTTTTTACTTTGTGTAAAAGCTTGAACTATGACCCGATTGAGTTAAATCAAGCATTCAACGTGATCAAGCGTAAAAGTAGAAGATGACCCTTTATTTTTCTGCGTAGCAATGTTTTACATTGCTGTACTCGAAAAAAAAAGCATCTCTAAATCACTGTTTTTACTGCAGTATGCTTTTACTGAAAATAGTGCTACATTTTCATAGGCGAAAAAAAACAGGATTGCCGTCCTGTCTTTCTTCGGAATTTTAATTTAAATGCTTGAAAACACTAAAAATTAAACACCTGAATATGTCTTAATTTTAGCAGTGTTTGCGAGCTTTGCAAGCGGTTACTGTTATAAATGAATAAATGTGAAGCAAAAGACACTGATTTTCGGTCAATTTTTTATCAAGACCTACCGATTAAACCTTATTGTATGGACGAAAAACCAGGCTATATGCTTATTCGTCCCAAATCTATTGCGGTTAAAAAGCCCTATATTCAAGTTAATCCGCCACTTATGACGATTTACTTTGTCTTTGATGATGACAAAGAAGATTCCGCTTTATCCTGGTTTGACGCAGGTTTGCCACAGCCGTTTTGGACAACACAGAACCCAATCAACGGTCATTGCCATCACTGCTACAAGCTTGAGATACCGCTTTGTACAAGCGAGTTTGCTAGTGTGAAAGCAATCAAGTACGCACAAGCTATTTACTACGCTTTTGCACTCAAAATGGGTGCTGATCTCAGTTATTCTCATTTGATCACAAAAAATCCTCTCAATGACCAGTGGAGGACGATTTTTTGGACTGATAAAGCGTATTCGCTGGATTATCTTGCTGACTTCGTGGATCTGCCGAAGAAGATACCGAAAAAACTTGAAGTAGTTGGTTTAGGTCGCAATGTCACCATGTTCGAGAAAGGGCGTCATTGGGCGTATAAGGCGATTAGAGACTACATGCACCACAACTCTAGCCACGAGTGGGAAAGAGCCGTCAGGGCGCAAATAGAAGCGATTAATAGCGGTTTTGAACAACCTTTACCGTATAGCGAAGTAAAGGCGACATCAAAGAGTATTGCTAAATGGGTTTGGCAGCGTTTCAGCTATGGAGATTTCAGCGAGATTCAAGCTAAACGTGGTGCGAAGGGAGGTGCCAAGTCCAAACGTGGCCCTAAAGCTGATTCAGAGCGTTCAAAAAAGCCTTGGGAAGCCCTTGGAATTGGTCAAGCTACATATTATCGGCGCAAGAAAAAAGGTTTGATAAAGTGATAGCA
>NZ_VPEK01000005.1:0-175423 GCF_013417145.1 Acinetobacter sp. YH16044 | reverse complement strand
GCTTGGCCAGAAAAATGAGTCGTTCTCGCTGTTCTAAACTAAGTGGTACAGAAACAATTCGAGGCATGGGTGAACATCTGTTAACTAAAAAAACTTTTTCGCATGATTAGTTATTTTTGTCAACTTAAAATGGTCTTGTATTATTTCCAATTATCTCATTTAAATTCCAGCGATCCTCAGAGAGTACGACACCATTTTTGTCAACCTCTATGTCCCATTTAATTTTTTTTATTTGAGCTAATTTCTTCATTTCTAAAATATAATTCTTAAAATTATTCATTTTTTTTCCTCGATTTCATGTATAAGGGATTCAATATTGAATATTAGGCTCTTAAGTTGCATATAAGCAGGAGAGTGAGTCTCAGATAAGCTAGAGTCCTTAAATTTTTTTATAATACTTCTTAGGTTTTCTAATACATTTTCATGAACACTTTTATCATTTAGAGGTAAAAATTTATCGCAACCATAACATGAAAAAACTGGATTTTTTTTACATAAGTTCTGTTTTAAATCACATCCACCAATACCAGATATTGCTATTCCATGTGGATAACTTTCAATGTATTTTTCAGTATTCAAATTATTTAATTCTTCTATACTTATAAAATCACCATGCGTAATTTTTGAAATTTTACTATATATATTAGATATGCCTAGAGCTTTATTAATTAATACTCCAGTCTGTGCAGATACTTGGAAGTAAATCAATGCACTTTTAGAATAAGTATGTCCTAGGAAGGAAGATACTTCATCTAAATTTGCCCCAGACTCAACTAGTCTCTGTGCAACTGAATGTCTAAATATATTTGCATTAATAGGATAACCTAATATTTTAATTGTTACTTTTCTTAAAATTTCACGTATATCGTTTTTATTATTAGAAAAAAAATAATAATTACCATGTTTATCTGTTTTTCTAATTTTTTCTTTAAAAAAAACTATCCATTCTGTTTTTATTTTTCTAACTAATGGAATTGCATTCATAGTATGTCTTTGTTTGATTTTTTGAAATTTAACATGAAGTGTTTCATCGTATTTATTTATTTTATAAGTTTTTAAGTCATAAAGCCTAAGCATTCCGACTTGTTTTGGCCTAACACCAAATTGATAAAAAAGTATAAGAACACAATATTCATCTAAATCTTTACTTGTTAAATTTTCATAGTTACTTACCTTGCTAATATAATTTAATATTTTTGCTTCCTCTTCTGTATTTAAAAAACAATCCCCGGATTTTATTTTTGCATATTTGTTTATTTTAAATCTTTTTAAATTTGATATATTCTCAATATCATTTTTATTCCATCTTAATAAATTATTAACAGAAAGATATATTAGGATGTTTTTTAGAAAATTTAGAGCTGGCAAGATTGTTGAGATTGTAAAGCTATTGATTTTATTTGATTTATAGATTTCCCAATTATAAAGAATTTTTTCTTTATTTTTTATAATGTCAATTATTTCTTGCTCAGAGAATACTTTTAGGAATCCATGAATATAATTAACTAATGTAGAAGATGAAAGATTAGTAAGTATGTTTATAGCAGTTAACTTAATTAAGTTTTTAATATTAGTCTTATATTTGTTAAAAACTATTATCTTTTTACACCCATCACTATAAATTTCCCAACTATCATTTTCAACATCCCTAAATGTGTGTATTTTTTCTGTAAAATCATCTTCATATCTAATATATTTTGTAGATATTTTAAATAAACCATCATCATTAAATTCTAATGCACTTGCTTCTTGATATTTGTTATCCATGATAATTCCTTTTATTTCATTAAGAATAATATATAAAAAATAAATTTTTGCAAGCTCTTCAAGATTATTATAAATATAATAATCTCAATAAAATTCTATTTATTATAAATATAATAATCTCAATAAAATTCTATTTATTATAAATATAATAATCTCAATAAAATTCTATTTATTATAAATATAATAATCTCAATAAAATTCTATTTATTATAAATATAATAATTTTTATAATTAAATAATTATTAATGAACTGTTGTAAATGTGATTTAAATAAGAGTTTTAATTTGTAAGGTATTGATTTTTATATTTTATATGTAAAAATATTACTCTAGACAAGCCTGCAAAATAGGTCGAGCTGTCTTTCAATGATTGTTCCCTCAATTAAAAGCCGAATATGTAAAAGAACAGATTCTTTATATTGATGAGTCAGGCATCAATAGTAATGAAACAGCAGAATATGGTTGGTCTAAGAAGGGTGCAACAAAACCCTTCAGCAGTTTTTTATAAATTTGAATTAAATAATTGAATCACTTTCTATGAAGAGCACCAATAATCAATATACTTTAAATTCAAATAGCCAATATTAAATTTTTTGAGTTGAAATCTGAGAATTTCCAGAACCTCGTTGAAATTCACAAAAAGTAGGAAAATTTATTTATTATTTTACATAGGGAATCTACTGCGTTTTTTATTGACATAACACAAATACCAACCTAACATAACACTCGGCATGACTCATAGTGTCTCTACTGCATTAAATTTAGTGATGACAGGTGGCCGCCTGTCATCGAATTCAAAACCAATAACGTGACTAAACATTAGGAGTTAAGAACAAATGAAAGTATATCAGATCAATTATGACCTGCGTAAACAACGTAACTATGAAGAGCTGGATAAAAAATTAAGGCTTATGGAACATGGTGTCGACCGTTAAAGTCCTGTTGGATTATCGTTTCGGATAAAATAGCACCACAGATTCGTGATGATTTACAACAAGTCATGGATAGAGATGATGGTTTATTAGTGACACGTTTGCAAAGAGATGCGGCTTGGATAAATTTGGATTCAGATAAAGACAAATCAATGACTGATTGGCTAAAGAAATATGTTGGTAACGCATCTTAAGTGGACTGAGCCAAGGATGGCTCAATCTCTTTCAGAGTAAATATTTATGTCAAATGTAAAAAAAGCCGTAAAACTGAGCGACCTTGCAGAGATTCGAACAGGTTTTACATTCCGTGAAAAAGTTGAGGAAGTCGAGTTAGGCAATGCTCACGTATTGCAGATCAAAGATATTCGTAGCATTGCAACGGATACCTGTGGTTATACGCTTTTTGCTGATGATTTACCGCAAATTGATTGGCAGGGTAAAGATAACGCAATCGTATCGCCTGAGTCTGTCTTGTTGCCCTGTCGTGGAGAGTATCTCAAGGCACATTAT
This sequence comes from Acinetobacter sp. YH16044, assembly GCF_013417145.1. Taxonomy (NCBI): domain Bacteria; kingdom Pseudomonadati; phylum Pseudomonadota; class Gammaproteobacteria; order Moraxellales; family Moraxellaceae; genus Acinetobacter; species Acinetobacter sp. YH16044. Next base: position 172,215 of record NZ_VPEK01000005.1, on the reverse strand, counting down.
TTTGTAGGCAATCAAGATCAATCAAAAGCATTACCCTTAATTGTGAGTAGTCAGTTTTTGATTCTAATGCCAAATCAAAATGTACTGCCTGAATACTTATGCTGGTACTTGAATCAACCTCATGTGCAATACGAGTTACGTAAAGAAAGTCAGGGTTCTAAGATGCCGATGCTGAGCGTATCAACAGTCAACCAGTTTGAGGTTGAAGTCCCTAGCTTGGACATTCAGCAACACATAATCGAATTAAACCGTCTTTGGGAGCAAGAGCAGATCTTGACCCAACAATTACTTAAAAATCGTGAACAAATGATGATGGGCATGTTTAAACAACTGCTTCAAGGAAACAAATAATGGTTACTCAAATTAATCAAGATACAGTCAATAAAGCCCTTTGGTCGGCATGTGATGTATTCCGTGGCACAGTGAGTGCTGATACCTATAAAGACTATATTTTGACGATGTTGTTCTTAAAGTACATTTCGGATGTATGGCAAGATCACTACGACAATTATAAAAATGAATATGGTGATGAGCCTGAACTGATTGAAGAAATGATGAAAAACGAGCGTTTTGTCCTGCCTCGTGAATCTAATTTCTATACCTTGCATGAGCGTCGCTTTGAGCCGGGCAATGGTGAACGTATTGATATGGCTTTACATGCGCTTGAAGAAGCGAATGGTACAAAGCTCAAAGATGTAGGAAAAAGTGTCTTCCAAGATATCTCGTTTAACACCGATAAGTTGGGCGAAGAAAAGCAAAAAAATACGATTCTAAAAGATCTTTTAGAAGTGTTTGCTGTGCCTGAATTGGATCTAAAACCAAGCCGTGTGGGTTCACTTGATGTGATTGGCAACGGATATGAATTTTTGATTAAAAACTTTGCTGCAAGTGGTGGTCAAAAAGCAGGTGAATTCTATACACCACCTGAAGTATCGGACTTAATTGCTGAGTTACTTGATCCACAAAAAGGCGACAGTATTTGTGACCCTGCATGTGGTTCTGGTTCACTGTTAATGAAGTGTGGTCGTAAAGTTGTATCAAATCACAACAGCAAAGAATATGCGTTGTATGGTCAAGAGGCCATCGGTTCAACTTGGTCACTGGCTAAGATGAACATGTTCCTACATGGCGAAGATAACCACAAAATTGAGTGGGGCGATACGATTCGTAATCCAAAATTATTGGATAAGAATGGCGACTTGATGTTGTTTGATATCGTGACTGCAAACCCTCCATTCTCATTAGACAAGTGGGGGTATGAGCAAGCTGAGAATGATAAGTTTGATCGTTTCCGTCGTGGTTTACCACCAAAGACCAAAGGTGATTATGCGTTTATCTCACACATGATTGAGACGCTAAAACCTGTTACGGGTCGTATGGGCGTTGTGGTTCCGCATGGTGTGTTATTCCGTGGCTCATCTGAAGGGAAGATTCGTGAGAAGTTGATTAACGAAAACTTATTAGATGCGGTGATTGGTTTACCTGAAAAGTTGTTCTACGGTACGGGTATTCCTGCTGCGATTTTAATTTTCAAAAAGCAAAAGTCTGATGATTCGGTTTTGTTTATTGATGCAAGCCGTGAGTTTAAGTCAGGTAAAAATCAAAACAATTTAACTGAAGAGAATATTGCCAAGATCGTTGAAACCTATCGTGCTCGTGAAAGTGTAGATAAGTATGCGTATTTGGCGACTTTGCAGGAAGTGAAAGACAACGATTACAACCTGAATATTCCTCGTTATGTGGATACTTTTGAAGAGGAAGCTGAAATTGATTTGGTTGCTGTACGTGCTGAGCGTGAGCAGTTAAAGACACAACTTGCTGAGCTTGAGGTACAAATGGCGAAGTATTTAGAGGAGTTGGGTTATGTCCTATGATCTTGTAGATGCTAAACCGATTCATGAGCTATGTAAGATTATTGACTGTGAACACAAAACAGCTCCGTATGTTGAAGAAAGTGAATTTCTAGTAGTCCGCACAAGTAATGTTCGTAATGGACAATTAGTTATGGAGGATATGAAATTTACAACTGAGGAGGGTTTTGAAGAATGGACACAGAGAGCTATTCCAGAATATGGTGATGTACTTTTTACACGTGAAGCACCTGCTGGCGAAAGCTGCCTAGTTCCAAAAGATAAAAAGATTTGTATGGGACAGCGGATGGTGTTGCTTCGTCCGAATCGTAAAAAAGTTGATCCATTATTTCTTTCGTTAATTTTAGCAACAGAAAAATGTAAATTTGATATTTACAGATTATCAATAGGCTCTACTGTTTCACGAATTAATATTTCTGATATAAAAAATTTAAAGGTGGCTTCGCCTCCATTACCTGAGCAACAAAAAATCGCCCAAATCCTTACAAGTTGGGATCAAGCGATTTCAGCTACTGAAAAACTGCTTGAAAATAGCCAACAGCAGAAAAAAGCATTGATGCAGCAGTTGCTCACAGGTAAGAAGCGTTTGCTTGATGAGAATGGTGTTGAGTTTAGTGATGAATGGCAACGTATAGAATTAGGTTTACTTCTTGACTATCAACAACCAACACCTTATTTGGTGGAATCCACTGCTTATAGTGATAGTTATGAAACACCTGTTTTAACAGCAGGTAAAACATTTATTTTGGGTTATACCAATGAGAGTTCAGGGATTTATCAAGATCAATTGCCTGTAATTATATTTGATGATTTTACAACCGATAGTAAATATGTGAACTTTCCATTTAAAGCAAAATCAAGTGCCATGAAAATCTTGACTGCTAAAAAAGGGGTTTCAATTAAATTTGTATTTGAAGCAATGCAAATGTTGCAATTCACTGTTGGAGGGCATCAACGACATTGGATTTCAATTTTTTCAAATTTGGTAATTCCTCTACCAAATATGAAGGAACAACATCAAATTGCGGAAGTTCTTTCTCTAGCAGATCAAGAAATTGAAACCTTACAGAAAAAACTTGATTGTTTAAAGCAAGAGAAAAAAGCACTCATGCAACAACTTTTGACAGGTAAAAAACGTGTCAAGGTGGCTGCTTAATGATGCAAATGACGCCTAGCTACTACCGCATTATGGCGGGTGCGAAGTCTGTATTTGCTCAAGAGTTTCTAGAGGGTGGCTTTATTGCCGCCAACTGGAACATTGACCAAGACTTAACCCATGACTTACCTGATGATTGGCGTGAGTTTAATCATCGTTTTATTCCTGTTTATTTAACAGCCTTACCTGAAAAAAGTAAGATTTCAGCAGGCTTAGCATGTGGCATGCTACATACCCTTTCTAAAGGGATTAAACAGGGTGACATTATCCTTACACCTCGTGGGGATGGTCATTATCTCGTGGGTAAAGTCATATCTGACTATTACTACGTGCCTTCTGGCGAGTTAAGCCATCGCAGAAAAGTTGAATGGTTTGAACAGACTTTACCTAGGGAAATGATGTCTCAAGAGCTAAAAAACTCATCGGGATCAGTGGGTACAGTTTGTAATCTGACCAAGTATGTAGAAGAGCTTAAAACGCTTATTGATGGTAAAGAAACACTTGAGCATCTCGAACCTGATGAAGTACTCGAAGACCCAACCGCTTTTGCTTTAGAAAAGCATTTAGAGCATTTCTTGGTGGAGAACTGGTCTAAAACTGAGTTGGGTGCAACATATGACATCTATACCGAAGAAGGTCAATTGGTCGGTCAGCAGTATCCATCGGATACGGGACCTATCGATATCTTGGCAATCAGTAAGGATAAGAAGACGTTGCTTGTTGTTGAGCTAAAACGTGGTCGTGCAAGTGATCGTGTGGTGGGGCAGATTCAACGCTATATGGGCTATGTCAAAGATGAGTTGGCTGAGGCAGATCAGCAAGTGAAAGGCGTCATCATTGCACTAGAGGATGATTTAAGAATTCGTCGTGCTTTGAGTGTGGCTCAGAATATTGAGTTTTATCGTTATCAGTTGAGTTTTAAGCTCAATAAAAGCTAACGCAAAAGTGAAATTTGGCGCTGATTGATCATATTTGGCGTCACTAAATATCAAATAGATCGTTATAAACAAGGATGTTTTTAATACTTTATCAACAATTAAAATTTGAGGGCTGTAATGTCAATTTCCCAAATGTTTCAAGACTTTTTAAGTAATATTAAAGTTGCGAATGAAGAACAAATCACGTTGCGTTATCAAGAGATAACATGTGCATTGAACAAAATATTTCGTGATACCGAATCGAAAACATCAAATCAATTACAAGTTGGTTCGTACGGTAGATGGACTGCGATTAAAGGTATTTCAGATTTAGACATGTTGTACATCATGCCATCTTCAAAATGGGATGATTATAAAAATGGTGGTCAATCAAAGTTATTAAAGGATACAAAAGATGCAATTCTTGCACGTTATCCTCGAACCACGGTGTTTGTAGACCGATTAGTCGTATGTGTCCAATATACGAACTTCCATGTAGAAGTCCAGCCTGTATTTAAGCAAGAGGATGGCTCATATAAGTATCCAGATACTAAGAATGGTGGTAGTTGGAAAATTACTAAGCCTCAAGCTGAAATTGATGAAATGAAAAGCATGAATGATGCAAAAAATCGAAATTTGCGTCGTTTATGTAAGATGGCTAGAGCTTGGAAAAATAAGCATGGTGTTTCAATGGGTGGCTTATTGATTGATACGCTAGCTTATAACTTCATGAAATCAACAACTGAGTATGATGATAAAAGCTATTTGTATTACGACTGGCTAAGCCGTGATTTTTTTAAGTATTTATCAGAACAACCTGATCGTGATCATTATCAAGCTTTAGGTAGTAATCAGGATGTAAAAGTAAAAGCTAAATTCCAAGATGCTGCAAAAGATGCCTATGAACTATGTTTAGAGGCGATTACTTTAGGGACTGATGATAAGGCTTATAGTAAGTGGCGAATGGTTTATGGAAGACAATTTCCTAAGGCTCCAAGTAAACAAACAGAAATGTCGATACGTATTGAAGATATGCGCTACGAAGATACAGAGCAGTTTATCGAGGATCAACATCCTGTTGATATTCGCTATAAGCTAAAAATTGAATCGAGAGTGACTCAAGACGGACAAACGATTGATTGGCTCAGGGGCTTTAAGCGAAGAAAGAAGAAGTTAAATCATGGACGTGGGCTAAGTTTTTATATTGATGAAAATACAACACCGAAAGATTTGCAGGGCTATTCCGTTAAATGGAAAGTACTGAATCGGGGTGAAGAAGCGAAAAGACGTAATTGTATTCGTGGTCAAATCATATGGGACTCAGGTAAACAGAGTATTGATGAATACGCAAGTTTCAATGGGGAGCATTTAGTGGAATGCTATATCATTCAAAATGGTGTGGTTGTAGCTCGTGATTGCATTTATGTACCAATTGAGGAGTAAATATGAAACGAGATGATTTACTTAAATGTATTGCTGATACGGGATACAACGTTGGATTCGGAGCAAAGAAGCATTTTGCTACTTATGATCTTGTAGAAAAATCACCAGGGTGGATTAGTTTTCTTTCAATTGTTTTTGGTATTTGTTGCTTGGCTTTTCAGGCGCTTTCCACAAATTTTCTTTCTGCTTTATTCACAATACTTGGTGTAACTGGTCTCTATGTCAGTATGTATGATGCAAAAAAAAATGACTATGAGAAGGCAGGGGTTGAACTAACTAAAATCTATAATCAGCTTAAAACTTTATATTATTCAGTACAAAGTAAAAATAATACTGATGATTTATCGCTTTTAATTGAGGAGCATCGCCAATTAGAGAACCAATATTACGCAGTTGGTTTAAGTAAGCAGATATTGTTCAGTGATTGGTACGCACATTATAAATTCTTTTGGCAACATCAAATTGAATGGGTTGATGAGCAGAAAAAATTTAATTTTTTCCGGGATAAAATACCTCTGAGCTTTTATGTATTCTTGGTTGCCGTAATCGTTATGGCTATTTGCTTTATTTATAAAGCAAATCTTAGTGCATGTTTCGCAGTTTTATTTTAAAAATTTTGGTTAGGTATGAACGGTCTCTCAATTAAGTTTCAAGAAGAATACAGTGCTAAGATCCCAGCATTAACATTGTTAATGAATTTGGGGTGGTCATTTTTACCACCATCACAGGCACTTATTGCCCGTGATGGAAAACAAGACCAAGTGGTGTTACGCCAAATTTTTCGTAAAGAGCTCTCTAAGCGTACTTTTCCATTTGCTGGTCAAGAGTATCCACTCTCTGCAAAGTCGGTAGACAACTTAATTGCTGAAATCTGTAGCCCTGCTTTGAATGAAGGGCTGCTGACTGCCAACGAAAAAATGTATAACCATTTGTTCTACGGCATTCCTGTAACTGAATTTGTGAATGGAAAAAAGGTTAGCCCGACGATTCCATTGATTGATTGGTATAACATTGATAACAACGATTTTTCATATACTGAAGAATTTGCTGTCACACGCTCAGGTGGTGTAGATACACGAAGACCCGATATCATTTGCTTTGTAAATGGTATTCCTTTAGGGGTAATTGAAGCAAAACGCCCTGATAGTCAGGCTAAGAAAGGTCCAACGATTAATGAAGGCATTTCTCAGACGCTTCGTAATCAGCGACCTGATGAAATTCCACATCTGTTTGCCTATAGCCAACTTCTGGTTTCTATAAATGGACATGAAGGGCGTTACGGCACATGTAATACCCCTGCTAAGTTTTGGGCAGCGTGGCGAGAAGAAGATATTTCTGATGCAGAGATGTATGCGCTTAAAAATAAGAAATTAACTGCTTCACAAAAACAGAGCCTATTTTCTTATCGTCCAGTCGATGACTTAAATTGGTATGAAAACCTAATTGCAGGTGGAGACTTAGCTGTTACAGGTCAAGATCAACTGCTGATTAGTCTATTAAAGCCTGAACGACTACTCGAAATGGTTCGCCTATATACGCTTTTCGATAAGAAAGCAGGAAAAATTGTTGCTCGATATCAGCAAATTTTTGGTATTAAACGACTCATTGAGCGTATTAGTACTAAGAATAGCAAGGGTGGTCGTGAAGGTGGTGTGATTTGGCATACAACGGGCTCAGGTAAATCTTTTACCATGGTCTTTCTTAGTAAAGCTTTGATCTTACATGAGGCTTTAAAACAATGCCGTATCTTGGTTGTTACTGACCGTGTTGATTTAGAAGATCAACTCAGTAAAACCTTTGTTTCTGGTGGCGAACTGACAGGGAAAAGAGACAAGCAAAACGCCATGGCGACTTCAGGTAAACGCTTGGCTGAACAAATTGGTAAGGGTACAGAGCGAATCATGTTCTCTTTGATTCAGAAATTTAACTCTGCAACCAAACTTCCTGAATGTGTTAACACAAGTTCTGACTTCATTGTCCTGATTGATGAAGGGCATCGAAGTCAAGGTGGCGAAAACCATGTGCGTATGAAACTCGCACTTCCAAATGCAGCATTCGTTGCATTCACAGGCACACCATTGCTTAAAGATGAAAAGACCGTTAACAAGTTCGGACCTATTGTTCATGCGTATACGATGCAGAGAGCGGTAGAAGATAAAACTGTTACCCCGTTGCTGTATGAAGAGCGTATCCCAGATTTAGATGTCAATGAGCGTGCAATTGATACTTGGTTTGAGCGTATTACAGAAGGTTTAAATGATCAGCAAAAAGCAGATCTAAAGCGTAAATTTGCAAGAAAAGGTCAGCTTTATACCGCTGATGACCGTATTCGATTAATCGCATTAGATATTGCTAATCATTTTGTCAAAAATATTGATGATGGCTTAAAAGGTCAACTTGCTTGTGATAGTAAGGCATCAGCCATTAAGTATAAAAAATACTTAGATGAAGCAGGCTTGTTTGAGTCTGCTGTGGTGATGAGTCCACCTGATAGTCGTGAAGGGAATACTGATGTTGATGAATCGACTACCCCTGAAGTGACCCAATGGTGGAAAGACAATGTCGGCACTCAGGATGAGCAAGCCTATACCAAACAAGTGATTGAGCGTTTTGAAAAAGATGAATCACTTAAATTGCTGATTGTGGTGGATAAGCTCTTAACAGGTTTTGATGAACCTAAAAATGCTGTTCTTTATATTGATAAAAATTTAAAACAGCACAATTTGATCCAAGCAATTGCGCGTGTAAACCGGCTTCATCCGATGAAAAAGTTTGGTTTATTGATCGACTATCGAGGTATTTTAAAAGAATTGGACGCCACAATTCTTGATTACCAAGATCTCGCTGCCCGTACCCAAGGTGGCTATGATATTAATGATCTTACAGGTTTATATACGCAAATGAGTTCCGAATACAAACGATTACCTCGTTTGTATAAAGCACTTTGGGCAATTTTTGCTGATGTTAAAAATAAAAATGATCCAGAGCAGTTACGCCAAGTTTTAGTCCCTCGTATTGAAGAACGTGAGGGTGAGTTGGTTGATATTCACTTGAAAGTACGTGATGATTTTTATGAAGCACTTACAGAATTTGCCAGTTGTTTAAAAGTTGCGTTGCAGTCAGCAACCTTCTTTGAAGATAAAAGCTTTTCTGATGCAGATCGTCAGCACTACAAAGAAACAGTCAAACTATTTACAAGCTTGCGTCAGATTGTGAAACGAGATGCTGGAGAGACTATTGACTATGATCAGTATGCTGAGCAAGTCAAAAAACTTCTTGATAAACATGTTGTGGGTATTGAGGTAAAAGACCCTGATGGAGTCTATGAAGTCGGCAAGATGGGCAAAGTGGCGCAACCTGAAGATTGGAGTGAAGAGAAAACACGTAATGAAACGGATATCATCAAAACTCGTGTAACGAAGATGATTGAACAGCAATTGCGTGATGATCCCTATGCTCAGGAGGCTTTTTCTAAACTGTTACGTCAAGTCATTGAAGAAGCAGAGAAAGAATTTGATCATCCATTGAAGCAACACATGCTGTTTAAAGAGTTTGAAGAGCAAGTTGAGGCTCGTCGTTTAGATGAAATTCCTGATGTGTTCAGTGGTAATAAGCATGCTCAAGCTTATTATGGTGTATTCAAGAAACTATTACCTGAAGCATTCTCGATAACAGATCAACAGAATCAAGATAAGTGGATTGAACTCGCTTTCGAGGTTGATCGTTCTGTCATGAGCTCTGTAGCTGAAAACTCAATTAATCCACAAAATATTGAAGCAGATATCCGTAAAAAACTATTACCGCAGATGTTCCGTGAATGTAAATCCATTTGTAGTGGTATGGATCAAGCCAAAAAAATTGTGGAAATGATCGTACAAATTACTCGGGTCGGTTTAAATGGGCTCTAGGATGAATATGCTAGATGAGAAAAAGTTAAGCATCATTTATGGTGATGAAGTTATTGATTTTGATGTGCTTGAAAGTCCTAGCCGTACTGAAAAGATACTGATTAAAGTCTATGCTGATTGTCGGGTAGTTGTATCGGCACCGTTAAATGCAGATGATAAAATAATCATTGAAGCTGTAAAGCAGCGTAGTCGTTGGATCTATAAGCAATTACGAGAGTTCCGTGAACAAAGCAAATTTATCACGCCTCGCCAATATAAAAGTGGTGAAAGCCACTTTTATTTGGGTAAACAGTATCAATTGAAAGTGATTCAAGATGATACCAAGCCAAAAGGTGTAAAACTTCTAAGGGGAAGATTGGAGGTAAACACCTTAGATACGGATATTGAAAGTATTAAATCTCATTTAAATGAATGGTACAGATCTCGAGCAAAAGTCATATTTGAAGTACGATTGAGGCAGATTCTTGAAAAAGCCTTATGGGTTGAAGCTAAGCCTGATATACGACTCATGACAATGCGCACACAGTGGGGGAACTGTTCACCATCAGGTCTTCTTACACTGAACCCGCATCTAGTTAAAGCGCCCGCAATTTGCATTGATTATGTGATTTTGCATGAACTTTGTCATTTGGTTGAACATAATCATAGTGAGCGTTTTTATCAACTTCTAAGTCAAGTTATGCCTGATTGGCCAATAATCAAAAAACGGTTAGATGATAGAGCGACAGCAATCATTCACTAATCGTGACTAAATATTCTTTCTATTGTTGATATTCTTCTATTTAATATATCGAGATATTTTGCCTGCATTTGGTCATTGAAGGCACTGCTAGCATAGTATGCTGGCATTTTGGAATCTGGCCACCATCCAAAATAACTCCTCATTACAGAAAACATATTATCTCTATTATCATCTGGATAGAGCGAAACACAAATTGAAGCAGCAGTATGACGTAACATATGAGGTGATAGGCTTGTAAGACCGTGTGTCTTTTCTAACTGTTTTGATAATTCTATAGGCAACGCTTGATAAATTTTTAGAAATGTCTTATTTAAGGCTTCTACGGACAATGGTTTATGCCTATTGGATATAAATATAAAAGGGGTGTAAGAGCGTGGTCTATAGCCCTCACAATAAATTTTGAGTAGTTTGTATATATCCTCACCAATAGGTATCTGCCTAGTAGCATATTGATTTTTTAAATTCAGCTCTGTAAAGCGTTCATCATCATCGCTCTCATTATTTTGTACATTTAAGTAATAATAATTTTTATTATTTTTAAAGCTTTTCGTCATGAAGAAAGAATCGATATTTAATAGTAATAATTCTCCACGTCTCAAACCTACATATGACAATAGAATGTATGCCACATAATATTTCCACTGTGTTTGTAAATGCTTAAAAGGATTGTTAACAGCACCTGGGACTAGAATTTCATCAAGATAGTCAATAATGACTGGAGGTAATGATTTAATTTTTAATATTTTTTTAGATTTTCTAAACTTAAATTGAGATAGTTTTTCTGATAAATCTTTGATTGATTCTTTTAATTCAAAATTAATATTATTACTAGTATTTAATTTAAACTCTTGAATTTTTTCATAAAAAACTACAACATCCGCCCAAATTTCATTATTAATTGGTTCTAAATCATTACATAAATGACAATAATAGGAGAAGAAGTAATTTTTAGTGTTATCTAAGTTGGACTCATCAAAAATCTTATCTGGAAAAATATGAAGCTTGGTATCTAAAAACTCATAAAAATGATTAATGTGTCTAAGAATTTTATATTTAGTATTAGTAGCCAAATGACAAATAAAAAACTCATTGTAAACCTGAGGCCAAACGTATGGCACAAGACAAGAATTAGTGATGACAATTAATTTGTCATTAGTCTTTTTATGGAATTTATCTTTAAATTTTAAGAGCATTTTTATCTATTCTTTAAATATAACCATGCTACATATTTTTGATATCAAGACCAAATATTAAAGTGTTAAGAAACATGAACAACACTTAAATGACATTTTACGATTTTAAAGCATTAGAGAGATTATGTAGTTTAAACAACAAGTACTAAAGTACCTTTTGTTCGTATAATATATATTATGTTAAATAGCATATCCAAGACTGTGGCCTACACAACGCATCCGTTGCCACAGCTCGACATCGTGAATCTGTAAAATTATCATTCACGATGCCGAGTACGCTAATGAACATAATATACGTTATGCCGAAATCAGAATCTTATCAATTGGCGAATCTGACGTTCCTGATGTTTAAATTCAAACCCTCTCATTTTTTCAACTCGCTCAGGTTATAATAATGGTCTCCCAAAATATGATTGATCTAATATGAGCACCTCCAATGACCCTTTATACGGCAAAAAACTTGCTGACATCTTGGATGAATTATTGGATTACTACGGTGGTTTTGAAGGCTTAAGCCGCAAAATTGAAATTAGATGTTTTTGCATAGATCCAAGCGTTAAATCATCACTACGATTCTTACGTACTACACCTTGGGCACGTGAAAAAGTAGAAAGCTTATATTTGTATGTCTTACGCCAAAAAGCCAAACAGAAAGCGTAACGATGAATGCCTATGCTCGAATAATTTTGTATAGCAGTTTATGGTTTAAGATAGAATAAAACTGCTTAATCCTTCTAGCACTTCCTTGTACGCAGTATCTTCGCCTCAGATTTAAATTGATCCCTATTATGAGCAATACTTTTTCCCAGCATCCTCAAATTGGTGTAGTCACTACATTTTCTGAATTGATTCATAGTCATTTCGAAGGTCAAATGAATGCGCTTTGCTGGCAACGCAGCATACAAGGCGACTTTAAAGAAATAGTCGAAAAACTCGAACTGATTGAAAATATAACCGAAATTTCTATAGATGATCTGATGAAGTTAACACTTTCATCGCAAGGCCATTTAGCCAGAGAAGTTATTTTAAATGATCTGCAACAATTAACAGAATTTGGTGCATCACCTTCGTTGAACTTGCTCAAATGTTATGAACGAGATGATGAATTCGATTTCATCTCAACCGATGTTTATTCCTTTCATGTCGATCGATCACCTATCGCTACCGATACCTTTTTATGTACATATTATGGTGCTTCCAGTGATATTGTGCCAAATGATCAAGTGACACAAAGAATCTTAATTCCTAAAATACGAGAACAACTTAAAGATTTGTACGATGGCCCTACCTCAGAATTTGATGATTTTTTAGCGGAATATTTTTTTGATTTACATTATCAGCTCAAAGAAAATGCTGTGCCTGTAAATCTAGGCAATGGTCATCTTTGGCGTTTAGCGGTGGATCATCCTACACAGCAAGTTTTGCCTTGTGTACACCGCGCACCTGTAGAAAATGTAGGTGAATATCGGCTTATACTGATTTGCTGATTTTAGCTGTGTTTAAATATTGATAAATCGTAAGTCCATACGATCCATTCTGTCTAATGAATGAACCGTATGGGTTAATGCAATATCGTTTTAATCAAAATTGCTTAGTCTAGATTATTGAGATCGAGCTGTATTAAGCCAGCGGTAAAGCACTGGCAATAGCACCAAGGTCAGCAAGGTGGAAGAAAGAATACCGCCGATCACAACCGTGGCTAAAGGCCGTTGCACTTCCGCACCTGTACCTGTTGCCAAAGCCATTGGTACAAAACCTAAAGAGGCAACACAGGCAGTCATGAGTACTGGGCGTAATCGAAGTACAGCGCCCTGCCATACGGCTTCATGCAATGGATACTTGTCCCCCAGTTCTTTAATGAAGGTCAGCATGACCAGGCCATTCAGCACAGCAACACCTGAGAGTGCAATAAATCCAATCCCTGCAGACATCGAAAGCGGAATATCTCTTAACCAAAGAAACAATACACCGCCCGTTAAGGCAAAGGGTACGCCAGTAAAGACCAGCAGACTTTCTTTCACATTATGAAATACTGCCATTAATAAAATAAAGATGGTCAGTAGTGCTAAAGGAATGACAATTTGCATTCTTGCTTTGGCAGATGCAAGGTTTTCAAATTGACCGCCATATTCAATCCAATAACCGCTTGGTAATGCATATTGTTTCAGCTGAGTCTGCATATCCGCCACAAAAGAACCTAAATCACGGCCTTCAACATTGGCAGTCACTACAATACGGCGTTTACCATTTTCACGGCTGACTTGATTGATCCCATCTACATTAGACACTGTGGCAACATTTGAGAGTACAATACTGCCACCATTTGGCAACTTTAACGGTAGTTGTGAAATCGTGCTTACATTACGGTCTTGATCATTTAAACGAATAACAAAGTCAAAACGGCGATCGCCTTCTAAAATCTCCCCTACACTTTGTCCGCCTACACTGGCTGCCACAGTATCCTGTATAGATTTAACGCTTAAACCATATTGCGCAGCCAAAGCCTTATCTATTTCAATATTTAATAAAGGTAAACCTGAGATTTGTTCAACTTTTACGTCGCTGCTCCCCGCAACTTGCTGCATAATTTTGGCGATTTTAGTGGCTTCTGTGTTGAGCACTTGCATATCATCGCCAAATATTTTAACGCCAACATCGCTACGTACACCTGAGATCAACTCATTAAAGCGCAGTTCAATCGGTTGGGAAAACTCACTGTTATTGCCAGGAATTGTAGCCACATAAGCCACCATACGGCCACGCAGTTCATCCACACTTTCTTTAGGGTTTGGCCATTCATTTCGTGGTTTAAGCATAATATAACCATCGGAAATGTTCGGAGGCATTACATCGGTTGCCACTTCTGCTGTACCTGTACGAGCAAATACAGCCTGAATCTCTGGAAATTTTTTCAGCAGCAATTTCTCAGCGTTCTCCTGCATTTTTAATGATTCTTCTAGGCCTGTGCTTGGTGAGCGCATCAACTGAACTGCAAAATCACCCTCACTCAGCTGTGGTGCAAACTCACTGCCAATTTTGGTGCTTAAAAGCCCAGTAATGAGCAGTAAACACAGTGCAAAAGTCATCACTACAGCCTTGTAATGAAAGGCTTTATTTAAAATTTGAAGATACTGCTTTTTCAGCCAATTCATCCAACGGCTTTCTGTTTCTTTAATTTCACCTTTCACCCAAAGCGCTACAGCAGCAGGTACAAATGTAATAGACAGAATGATCGCCGCCACAAGTGCCAATACCACAGTTAATGCCATCGGATGGAACATTTTTGCTTCTACACCGCTTAAAGCAAAAATTGGCAAATACACCACTAAAATAATTAATTGTCCAAATATCAGCGGACGGCGTGCCTGACGTGCAGCCAAAAAGACTTCTTTAAAGCGTTCATTTTGCGTTAATGGACGTTTCAAAATTTGCTGTGCATGGGCTAAACGTCGTATACAGTTTTCAACAATCACCACTGCACCATCAACAATAATCCCGAAATCCAATGCGCCTAAGCTCATTAGGTTCGCGCTGATATTCTTTTGTGCCATACCGGTTAAGGTAAACAGCATGGATAGTGGAATAACGCAGGCGGTAATTAAGGCGGCACGGATATTACCTAAAAAGATAAATAAAATGATGATGACTAGAATTGCGCCTTCAACCAAGTTCTTTTGAACGGTTTTAATCGCTTTCTCCACCAATGTGGTACGGTCATACACTGTTTCAATTTTTACCCCTTTGGGTAAGCTGGCTTGAATGTCTTTAATTTTGGAATCTACAGCTTTCGAGACAGTTCGGCTATTTTGTCCCATAGCCATCATGGCAATACCTAAAACCGTTTCTTCTCCGTTATAGGTTGCACCACCTGTGCGCAAATCATGCCCTATCGAGACTTGCGCAATATCACCCACCCGAATTGGACTGCCATTTGGGCTGTCAATCATGGTGTTTTCAATATCTGAAATGGTGTTTAAGGTTCCCGGCACTCGAACTGTTAACTGCTGACCATTTTCCTCAATAAATCCTGCACCACGGTTTTCATTATTTTCTGTAAGCGCTTGCTGTAATTGTTCTAATGACAGGTTCAGCTGTTGCATGCGGTTTAAATCAGGTGAAACCACGTAGGTTTTATTAAAACCACCAATACTGTTGACCTCGGCAACACCTTGTACACGCTGTAATTGCGGACGCACAATCCAGTCCTGAATTTCACGCAAATCCATCGCGCTATATGCCGTACCATCTGCTTTTTTTGCATTGGGTTCTGCTTTCAGCACCCATTGATAAATCTCGCCCAAACCTGTCGAAACGGGCGACATCGTCGGAGAAACCTGAGCTGGCAATGACGACTGAACTTCCTGTACCCGCTGATTAATTTGCTGACGTGCCCAGTAAATATCCGTACCGTCTTTAAAGACAATCGTGACTTGTGACAGGCCATAACGGGAAATAGAACGGGTCAACTCCAAATCTGGAATACCTGCCATCGCATTTTCAATCGGATAAGTAATCCGCTGTTCAACTTCTAACGCTGTAAAGCCATTGGCCTGCGTATTAATTTGCACTTGGGTGTTGGTAATATCAGGTACTGCATCAATCGGCAGTTTTTGATAACTGTAAATCCCGACGGCAATCCATGTGCAGACAAACAGCATCACCCAAATTGCATTTTGAATTGAAAACTGAATAATGCGTTCGAATAGACCTGCTGGCTTTGGTAAATTTGTGTTCGGATTCTCTGAATTAGTGTTCATGGCCAGCCTCGTCTTTTTCCAGTTCCGATTTCAGTAAAAAACTGCCTTGGGAAATATACTTTTGCCCTGCCTCAAGACCCGAAATCACTTCTAGCCATTGCCCATCACTGGATGCTTGTCCAAGT
Source organism: Acinetobacter sp. YH16044 (assembly GCF_013417145.1). Classification (NCBI taxonomy): domain Bacteria; kingdom Pseudomonadati; phylum Pseudomonadota; class Gammaproteobacteria; order Moraxellales; family Moraxellaceae; genus Acinetobacter; species Acinetobacter sp. YH16044. The sequence continues at coordinate 156,103 of NZ_VPEK01000005.1, read as the reverse complement.
TTTAGCGCTTGCGCTTTTAAATGCACTTGACCTTTTTGTTCAGATTCAACAATAAAAATACTGTCTTTACCCTCTATGCTTTGCACGGCGGACTTTTGCACCCGTAATACATTTTTAGTACCTGAATCTGCCAATAGCACGTTGACCATCACATTCGGGCGAAGCTCAGCAGATTGTTGTTTTAATTTGGCACGTACCACCAAGCGTCCCGTTTGCACATCTGCCTTTGACGTCAGGCTTTGTACCTCTGCGCTATAGAGCTGATCTGAACTATTGATTTTGAAAGAGACGATTTGACCCGTTTGTAATTGTGCGGAATATTGATGAGCTAAGTTAAATTCCAGCCACAAATCTTTAAGCTGTTCGATGGTGAACAATTGGTCTGCCAATTGCACATTTTCACCCACCACAATATCTTTTTGACTGATTACACCTGCAATAGGCGCACGAATGATAAATCGTCCGTTTTGACCGCTATTCGCGCCCAAAGCTTGTAAGCGCGATTGTGCTGACTGTACGCTAATTTGAGCCTGACGATAGGCATTTTCAGCACGCTGGAAGTCCTGTTTGGCAGAAATTCCTTGAGACCATAGCTTTTGCTCACGCTGATAATCTTGACGGGCTAAATCTAAATTGGCTTCTGCCATACGTAAATTGGCTTGCTGATCAATCAATTCAGGTACTGACAGCACAGCTAAAGTTTGACCTTTTTGTACAGTTTGACCGAGTGCTACACTGACTTGTTCGACATGACCGCTGAAGTTTGGGGAAATATGTGCCTGCTGATCTGTATTGACCGCCAATTTACCCGGCAATTGAATAATATTTTCGACCAGACCATTTTCTACAGTCGCAATTTTAATTCCTTGTTCCACCATTTGTTGAGTGGTGAGTTGCAGTTCACCTTCTTCCGCATGTTCTGCTTCAGTATCACTCTTTTTGGCTTCGCTATTTTCACCTTCCGACTCAGTTTTATCCGCATCGGATTTATTTGTACTTAACCAAATAGCAGTACACAGCATCAGCGTTAGGCCAACCAAAACTGCAATCATCAAAGGCTGTGAAATTTTTCCATCTTGTTTAATTTTCATGTGATTAACTGCCTTATTGTGCTGATGCGCTGTTGATGAGATTTTGGGATGCCTCAATGGCTTTCTTATTGAGTTGGCTATAAGCATCTGAACGGCTGATTTCTTCATAACTGGTTCCAATACTTAAGGCTTCAGCACTGAGTGCGCTTTGCCAAGCCTGCGCCAAAATTTGCATTTGGCTAAGTCGAAGGTCTTGGAGTTGTTTTGTGGTTTGCTGTACGTCTGTAATAGCAAATTTACCTGCCTGAAAACCTTGCAAAGTTCGGTTTTGAACCTTTTCAGCCAAACCAATCTGATTGCCTGTGGCATCAAACTGCATACGCAGACCTTTAAGCTGGTGAATGCTATTGGCAATATCTAAAACTTGCTGTTTTAACTCGCGCTGTTGCTGATGATTTAATAAAATTTGCTGTTTTTGCGCCATTGGAATGGCATATTGCTGGCGGTTAAAAATATTAAGCGGAATATCCACACCAAGTACCAAGGCCGTATCATTGGCGTCAGTTGGAGATTTGGTACGTGACATGCCCATATTTAGGGTTGGGTTTGGGCGTGCCTGTACTTTTAAATGTTCAATTTGCTGATTTGCCTGCTGAATATTCAAGGCATACAATTTTTGTAACCAACCTTCCGATAAATTACATTCAACTAAACTTTGGCTCTGTTCAGGCCAAGGCGTAACGCTGTTATTCAACGCGATTTGCGACGTGGATTCACCCCATAAATTAGAAAGCTGACGTGCCGCAGTTTGCTGTTTTAAAACTGCCTGTTGGTATAAACGCTGTATTTCCAATGCTTCAATTTGAGCGCGCTCCACATCCACCAAAGCGATACTGCCTGCTTGATAGCGTTTTTGCGCACTGTCCAAATTAGATTTACTGAGTTTGAGCTGTGTAGCGTAAATCGATTGCTCATTTTGAGCGATGGCTAGCTGTGACCATGCAAACTTCACAATCAGCTGACTTTGCGCATTCCAAATCTGCTGTTGCAACTGAATTTGCTGTGCAGAGGTACTCGCGAGTGCTTGATTGATTTTACGCTGACCGAATACATCCAATGGCTGGCTAATTCCGATACTGAGCTCTTGATCTTGATTTTTACCAAAACCATTTTGTTCAATCGATAGACTTGGGTTCTGCCAGAGCTTGCTTTGACGCACATTAAAATCAGAGATTTGCTGTTGTTGTTGCCAAATATCAGTTTGGGCTTGGTAGTTTTGTACTTTGGCAAATGCAGATTCAAAACTACTGACATTTTCGGCAAACGTACTTTGTAAGGCCGTCGAAATACCGACAGCTAAGCCTAGACGTATAAACGCCGTAAAATATAAAGACATGATTTTTCCCACTCATTTATTAAAAAAAGTGGCAGGAATGTTTTAGGCTACCCCGCCATTAGCGGGGCATAAACAGGAGGAGGTGTTTGCAGTAATAAATCAGGGGCTTGATAAAGATTCTTCCAAACAAATTTTGGCGAATATTCAAAGCTCTGATGTGCAATAAAAAGAATCGATTGTTGGTTTTGTACAATCAAATGCGTCATAGACGGTAAATGGTCTTGATGATCTTCACCGAGTTGCAGATCGTTAGCGATATTTTTGACTGGTTTGCTACTGGATTCATCAGATGCTTGATGCAACGAATGCTGTGGATCGGTTTCATTGCTAACGCATAAGATATTTTGATGATGACCAAAATGATAGCTTTGAACAACTTGAGTTTGCTCTTCATGCACACAGAAAGCGGCTGCCACGTTCCAAAGGCTTTGGAACATGAACAATCCAACTAAGACTGTTATCCATGTCGCAGAACGCATATTGCATCAATCAAGAAAATTTTAACGATTATAAAGCTTGGAGTCGGTCGAAGGTCAAGTGAATCTTTGAATTTGTCTTAAAAATGGATTGCCATAGAGATATAACGTAAGGCATTCGCTTTAATCCCCTGACACGGCACATGCTAAAGACAATCCATTGGTTCATGATTACGATTTTTATCGGCGAAACCTTTATTTTTAATTCAGTTCGGAATCATTCTTTACTCTAGATTTTCTTGTCACAACTAAGCCGCAGATAACCACCAATGTCGTAACACCTAAAGATAATGAAGTTTCATAACTGTAGGCTGGAGATAAAAACATATAGATCAGCACACTTAAGATCACCAAAATGACTGCCCATGTGAGCCATGGAAATAGCCACATTTTAAACGCAACCTCAGTTCCATTTTTTTCGATTTGTGTTCTCAATTTAAGCTGTGAAAATGCAATCACTAAATAAACCAATAAGGCAATTGAACCTGTTGTAGACAGTAAAAATCCAAATACTTGGCCTGGAAATAAATAATTGACTGCACAGCAAATTAAGCCCACTACAGACGATGCAAATACTGCAATTGCAGGTACACCAGAGGCATTAATGGATGTGACCCATTGAGGTGCTTCTTTACGTGTCCCCAATGAAAATAACATCCTTGAAGAACTATAAAGTGCGGCATTCATACAACTTGCAACCGCAATAAAGACCACACTATCAATAATCAATTTTGATTGTGGGATATTTAAGCTGACCAAGACATACTGGAAGGTGCCTAATTGTTGTAATTGTGGTGAACGCCAATCTACCAGTGCAACCGTTATAAAAATTGAAACCACAAAAAATAAGATGACCCGATACAGTACTAAATTGGTTGCACGTTTAATTTTTTGTTCAGGATCTTTTGATTCTGCTGCAGCGATAGACAGTATTTCTACACCAAAGAATGAAAATGCTGAAATCAATATTGCTGAAAGTACACCACCCAGGCCATTTGGCATAAATCCATCATTTTTAAACAGATTTTCTACACCACTCACGTCAGGTGCTAAGGGCCAAAACCCCAATATGGCGGTGAGTCCAATGCCGATAAAAATTACAATAGCCAAGACTTTTATCAGAGAAAACCAAAATTCAAACTCACCAAAACTCCGAGTACTAAAAAAGTTCGCTAAACTGAGAAGCACAATAAAGAATGTCGCAAAGACAGCGCTGGATATTGATGGAAACCATGCATGCAGAATTTCTGCACCAGCGATTGCTTCAATTGGAATAACTAAAACCCAAAACCACCAATATAACCATCCGATGGTAAAGCCCGCCCAAGGCCCAATGGCTTTTCTTGCATAGGTTGAAAATGAGCCGGTGTCAGGTTGAGCTACAGCCATTTCTCCCAACATTCGCATGATTAAAAAAACCAAAATACTGGTAGTAATATAAGCAAGAACGGCGGCAGGCCCTGCTTTTGCAATCGCAGCAGATGATCCAACAAACAGTCCAGCACCAATTACACCACCGATACTGATCATCGTGATATGCCGATTAGATAGCCCTGCACCCAGTTTTGCAGTTGAATTATGTGTGGCTAAGCTATCATCATGCATCGATTAGATTCCCTGTCTGCACGTTCAGTCGTACAAATCATTATTTCCAAGATCATTAGGAATAAAAAAGGGAAAACGCTGTGTTCTCCCTTGTTTTGTAACAATTTAATCTAGAAAATGAGTTTTTCATAGTTCTAATCAAAACTTTAAGATGCAGCTTAATGCCATTTTTTCATCTAATTTACTGTTATTACTTATATAATTTATATTTATTTAAAAACTTATTTGACCATTTTCTAGATGCAAAATATGGGCTTTTAAATAATCTAACTCATCACTATGATGCGTGACATATATCATCGGCAGCGCCGACTGTTCTTTCACCGTGTTTAAAAATGGCAATATTTGATCTTTCAGCCTGCGGTCAAGTCCTGTCAGCGGTTCATCTAACAGCAGCAGATCAGGCTGTGACAGCAATGCCCGGCCTATGGAAACACGCTGCGCCTCTCCGCCAGATAGTTCATGTGCCCGCCGTTTGAGCAGTGGCTTCAACTCAAGCAGATGCGCTACTTGCTGAAACTGAAATTGTGCATTTTCCTGAGCAGCTAAGTTCTCTGCATATTGCAAATTTTGCTGCACATCCATATGCGGAAAAAGCCATGCTTTTTGGAAAATTAACGCAATACGGCGTTTATGCATCGGCACATTAATCTTCTGCGCTATGTTGAACACTTCACGCTGATTCAGCGATATATAACCTTGCTGGGGCTGCAGCAGACCGGCCAAACTTTTCAGCAGCGTAGATTTGCCGCTGCCTGATGGCCCCATAATGCCCAGCAGCTGATCCTGCATCTGCAGCCGAGCCTGCAATTGAAAATCTGCATATTGAAACTGAAAATCACACTGAAGCATGGCCGGCTCCGAGTTTTCGCTGATAGCGCTGTAAAATATAATAATTGGCAATCAATGCGCCAAAAGCCGCCAGCAATGAAAGGATCACTAAACGCATTGCGGCCTCTTCACCATTTGGCTGCTGTATCAGCGAATAAATGGCGATAGGAATGGTTCGGGTTTCATCTGGAATATTGCCCACAAAAGTAATGGTCGCGCCAAATTCACCTAAGCTGCGGCTAAAACCCAAAATACTGCCAATTAAAATCCCTGGTAAAGCCAGCGGCAAGCTAATCGAAGCAAATACCCGTAATGGATGTGCGCCTAGTGAACCTGCAACCTGTTCCAGCTGTTGATTGATCATTTGGAAAGACAAGCGGATCGGCTGCACTATCAGCGGAAAAGCTACAATCATGGAAGCCAGTACTGCACCTTTCCAATTAAATGCCAACTGTATTCCCCATGCATTTAACATCTGTCCAATCCAGCCATTTGAACCAAATAAAATCAACAACAGATAACCCAAAACGACTGGCGGCAATACCATGGGCATTTGCAGTAAAGCTTCAACTATAAACTTCAAATGAAAATCATAACGTGCTAAAACCCATGCCAGTGCAATTGCAAATGGCAAGCAAAATAAAGTCGCACAAATGGAAACTTTGGCTGAAAGATACAGCGCACTCCACTCTTCTGGGCTAAGCATACTTTAGCCTTTCACGCCAAAACCATAATGCTTAAAAAGCATTTTGCTTTGCGCATGGTCTTTAAGATAACGGTAAAACTTCACGGCCTCAGGTTTAGCTGCGCCTTGATGTGTTAAAGCCAATGGATAAATGATCGGTTGATGAGTATGATTTGGAAAAATCCCGGCTATTTTAACTTTAGAACTGATCAGCGCATCGGTACGGTAAACAATCCCCGCTTGGCACTCACCGCGTTCAACAAAAGCCAAAGCCGATCGTACATCATCTGTCCCGACAATCCTTCCATTCAAACTTGATAGCCAGCCCAACTTGGTTAGGCTTTGTTTGGCATATTTTCCAGCAGGTACAGACTCCATTTGCCCTGTACATAAGTGACCTTTGAATGCCTTGGCAAAATTAAACTGCGGCACGGCTTTAAATTGCATATTCACCGCTTTAGGCGTAATCAGCACCAAATCATTGCTTAGCATGTTGAATACTTGCTTTGCAGGTATTTTCTGTTTTTGCACCAAATAATTCATCCAGTCCACATCTGCTGAAAAATACAAATCACTTGGTGCACCGGCTTCAATTTGCTTGGCTAAAGCAGAAGATGCACCAAATACCGGTACAATTTTGATGTCTGGATTCTGTGCCTGATATTGCATTGCAATATCGGCAATAGCATTGCTTAAACTGGCTGCAGCATAAATTTTTACCGTTTCCGCCTGTGATGCGCCAGCAATGAAGCTTAGTCCTGCTGCTAAGATGTATTTGAAATGCATAGCAAACTCCTAATCCTGAATAAATAAGCCTTGAAGGACTTGTCCTGCTTGCACTGGTCGCCCTGCAGGAATCCGAACAATGCAATTAGCTTGCATTAAATTGCTTAGCATATGTGACTGCTGCTTAGACAGGCTGGTTAGTTGAAGTTTGCCTTGCTTATCAAAGTGCGCCGACATTCTTAAAAACCGCTCACGTGCATCTGCTTTTAGGTCATGTGTCATGACTGCGCTGAACCAGTCCAGCGCAGGTGTTTGACCTTGTAGGGCTTTCAATAATCTATCTGTATAAATTTGCATGCCGACATAGACTGCAGCGGGGTTGCCCGGCAGTCCAAGTAAATAACAGGAACTGCTGTCAGGACGTCGATATTGTGCAAACAGCATCGGTTTGCCGGGTTTTTGTTTCACTTTCCAGAAAATTTGCTGAAAACCGATGTCCAAGGCTGCCGGCCGAACAAAATCATAATCACCGACAGATACGCCGCCAGTCGTTAAAATTAAATCAAAGCTGTCTTTTAAACGGTTGAATAAATCTAAAACCGCCTGTTTTTCATCTGCAATATGAATCACTTCAACTTTGACGTGCTGCGACTGAAACCATGCTGCAATCAGCGGCGCATTGGCATCAAATATTTTACCTGCACGGTAATCTTCTATATTTTGCGCAACTTCATCACCTGTTATTACGACAGCAATTTTTGGATAGGCAAAAACTTCGCAGTATGAAATACCAGCCATACTGAGTGCTGCAATTGATCCAACGGTAAGCTTTTGACCACGTACTGCTAAACATTGTCCAACTGAAATTTCCTCACCTGCATCTCGAATATCTGCATGCGGGCTTAAGGCTGCAGTCAGTTCAATCTGCTGTCTATCCGCCTTCACTATTTCTTGCCGCGCCACAGTTACCGTGCCTTCAGGAATCGGCGCGCCGGTAAATATCCGGACAGCTTGGCCTGCTTTTAAGCTTATTTCAGCCGTTTGCCCTGCGCGGATTTCTCCAATGAGCTCAAATTGAGTGCCTGCTTTAATTTCACCCACTGCGCAAATGGCATAGCCATCAACAGCACTTTGTGCAAATAAAGGCAGCTGAATTTGTGAATGCACATCTGACGCCAAATAACGGCCTAAAGCGTGCTGAAGCGCCAAAGTTTCATGCGCTAAACTTTGCGTATGTGTCTGAATCAGCGCAAGCGCATCGTCCACTGAAATCAGTCCAGCCTCAGCAACGCAGCCTGTATGCAATACAGCTTGGTTCATTGGTAGCCTCCAGCATGCGGTATATTTTTTTGTACATCAAAGAGATGAATGAGCGCTGGTAAAATTGCAGTTAGAGATTCTTTTGCACCCTGTCTGCTGCCCGGTAATGTAATCACAAGGCTGTTATCTATATAGCCCGCAACACCGCGGCTAAGTGCAGCATAAGGCGTGCGTTTTTGACCAAAACTGCGTGAAGCTTCCATCAAACCCGGAATTTCCCGTTTTAACAGTGGCTGAATGGTTTCAACGGTTAAATCTTTAGGGCCAAGACCTGTACCGCCGACAGTCAAAATCAGCGGATATTGCGCCTTATGCTGTTCAACAAGAGCCAAAAGCTGTTCAGGACTGTCTGGTATCACTTGATAGCTGATGTTGCTGAAGTTTGCTTCTTCTAAAATTTCGAGGACATTTTGCCCCGCAGTATCTGGTTTTTTACCGGCAGCAACTGTATCTGAAAGCACAATAATCGAAGCCGATAAGCTTTCTTTTAATACACGGGTAAAATGTGATTTACCGCCTTTTTTCTTTTGCAGTTTCACTTGATCTAAGCATAAATCTTCAGGTTCACAATGCGGTTTCAGCATGTCATACAGCGTTAAACCGGCAAGACTGACCGCAGTCAAAGCTTCCATTTCCACACCTGTTGGGCCAATGGTTTCAACCACTGCACTAATTTCGACATGCGCCTCAAATAATTCATATTCCACATCTGCACGGTAGATCGGCAGCGGATGACAGAGCGGAATAAGTTCATCTGTACGTTTAGCGCCCAAAATACCTGCAATACGTGCGGTTTTCAGCGCGTCGCCTTTTTCTGTATTGCCATTACGCAGCAGTTCAATGCAATGTGGCGGTGCATGCAATATTCCAGTTGCAATGGCTGCACGGTAACTTTCCGCTTTCATGCCCACATTTTTCATTGCTTTGTCCTTATCTTATTCATTTGCATGTGCAATATTAAATTTGAGGTTTTATAGATGCCATTGATAAATATTGGCATTCAAATGCATAGTCTGATGGGTGTTTTGATGTGCATGTTCACATGACTCGCCATGGATATGTGTATGCTTCGTTTCGTGATCTGCCACTTCAGGCGCGTGATCCTTACGAATACAGCAGCCCTCTACATATTGACTGCTGCCATCCATATAAAACTCTTCTTTCCACACCGGTACTTCATGCTTAACCCGTTCAACCGCTTCTTCACAGGCTGCAAAAGCCTCACGGCGGTGCGGCGCATAGGCCATTGCGATAATGGCCGTATCACCGACCTGCAGCGCACCAATACGGTGTACAACCCGTACATATGACACGCCGTATTTGGCTTGAATTTCCCGCTCAATTTGACGGATCATTTTTTCAGCCACAGGCGCATAAGCTGTATATTTCAAAACTTTTACCGCTTTGCCTTCATGGTGATTACGCACCGCGCCAATAAATACACCTATACCGCCACATTCAGGAAATGCCTCAATGCTGTCAAAATCAGCTTGGCTAAATACCGTATCTTGTATGCGTGAAATATGCTTGAGCTCCATATTCAGCCTCCCGCCACAGGTGACAGCAGCACAACGGTGCTGTCCTGCACCAATGCGGTTTGCCTTGGCACAATATCTTCCCCAATGGCACAGGCGCAGCGTTCAAGCATGCTGAATGACTCCGGAAATTGATCTGTAACTTGCTGCAAAACCTCTGCAATCGACTGCTGTGCCAAGCAAGTCAGACTTAAATTCGCTGGCAGCAGGCGTTCAATAGCGCCAAAAGATTCTATTTTGATGGTGATCTGACTCATCATTAGCCTCCAATCATATGCATGCTGATTTTTCTAGATGGACTGGATTGAGCTGTTATGGCATGAAAGCCTTGCTCCTTCTGCCAAATATAACTGCCTAATTTTTGCTGCAAAGCCATTGCATCGAGCGGCATTAACTCTGTTGTTTTACTGCTTTTCAGCTGCTGAATTTCATGACTGAGATTTAAACCTTTTCGGGCAAACAGGCAGTTAAAAAACTCGCCTTGCGCATTCAGTCTTAGACGGTCGCAGCTGCCGCAAAAAGAATTGCTGATGGTTGAAATAATACCTATAGGCAAGCCGTTGATTAAGTAAGATCTGGCTGGTGACGCACCTTGACCGTGCAATGTTTGCACGTCAAAAACAGTCTTGAGTTTATCCAGTATGTCTTGTTCGGTAACGACCGCAGCTTTAGACCAGTTTTGATCACCATCCAGCGGCATAAACTCGATAAACCGCAGTTCGAAACCTTGTTGCAGCGCCCATTTTGTTAATGCAATGATTTGCTGTTCATTTAGACCTCTAATCAAAACTGTATTAATCTTAATGTCAAAGCCCGCTTGCTTAGCCGCTTCAATCCCTTCTAATACTGGCTGTAATTGTTTTTGCGTCAGCTGAAAAAATTGCGCTTCATCCAAACTGTCTAAACTGATATTTATGCCATCTAAGCCAGCTTGTTTTAGGGCCTGTGCATATTGTTTCAGATAATGTCCATTGGTGGTCATGGATATACGTTTAAGGCCTAGCTTTCTCAGCTGTTGCAGCTGTTCAATAAAATGCACAACGCCTTGACGTATGAGAGGTTCGCCGCCCGTGATCCGGATCTGATCAATCCCGCGCAGCACCATAAACTCACAAAAATTGTAAAGTGATTCAAAACTGAGAAGATTATGCTTTTTCATCCATTCAGGGTGTTCAGGCATACAATAGACACATTTAAAATTACAGCGGTCTGTCACTGAAATGCGCAACTTGCGTTTTTCACGGCCAAACTGATCCTTAAAAATGGTCGCTGGCTGTAATTGTGTCATGCTGTTCATGTTTATCTTCCATGGCGTTGTCATTTGCCCTGACTTTGCACAGTACAAATTTTGCGCCCTCTTTTCTTGCAGTAAAAATTGCAATAAGTGTTCCAACTTTGCGCTTTTTTGAATATTTATTTTAGAGGATTTGGTTTGTTTTTTTGACACACAAAATCAATAACTTATAAGTAACTAATAGCAATTAAAAATATAAATTGCCGTTAAGCCCATTATCTAAGGTATAAAAGCAGTCTGTTTTATCGCTAGATATCATGCTCAAAAGCTTCATATTGGCTGTAGATTTTCTCTCTGGGTTCAAAAACAGCACATTAGGCTCATTATTTGAAATGAAAGCTCTGCAAAAGGTACAGCTTTTAGAGAAAATTCAGCTGACGGTGCTGCTGCAGCTCATCTAGAGAGTTAATGCTGTGAAAAAAGAGTGCATTATTTTGAAAACGTGCAACTTGCATGTGCATTTTACTAAAACACCCCTTCAAACTGCGCTGTTTTTGATCAAGATGCACCTGCAGCATTGTGAGACTGCTTCGTTTCAGCAAACAAAATGGATACAGCGCTTTGCCATTAATTTCCACTACAGCTACTTCACACAAGGGATCCCGCTGCATGGCCTGATGCAATCTCGAAAGCACTTTCTTCGGGATATAGGTCACATCGCACGGGACAAACAAAACATAATCAGACTCAACATGTGACCACGCGCTTTTCATCCCCATCAATGGCCCTAAAAATCCGGCTTCATCATCTTGATAAAAGCGGATCGAGGGAATGAGCCGTTTATAAATCGAATGATCGCGATGGCTGTTGATCCAGACATTTTCAGCCCGTGATTTCAACTGCTGATGGATCTTAATCAGCTGAATTTCATTATCAAATTTTTGCAGCACTTTATTCATGCCGTTCATTCTGCGGGCCTGACCGCCCGCCAAAATAACCAAGTCTGTTTCTGGATAGCCTACTGATTTGGTGATTTTCTTCATCATTCTGCGTACTCCGTCTGACAGGCTTTAATTAAGCCTCGAATTTCTGATAAGCACGAACCGCAATTGCCGCCGGCCTTTAAACATGCAGTAACTTGTTTTTCATGGCTAATATTCTTTTCTTTAATGGTTTCGATAATGGTATTTTTACCGACTTTAAAGCAGCTGCACACCAGCGGACCTGCACTGTTGGTCATGTTCATCGGCTGACCTGCAAGCAGCGCTTTGCGGTGCAGTGCGCTTAGTCGTTCACGCTTAAACATGCCAGCAATCCAATCACGGTCTGGCAGCATAGAGCGTTGCGCAATATATAGACTGGCAATTAAATGCCCATCTTGCAGCACCACGGTATGACTCAAATCGGCAGTTTGATCTTCCAAATTCAGCCATTCAAAGCTTTCATCGGTAAATGGCAGTAATGTTTTCAGCTGCTGAACCGTGTTTCTAAATTTTTTACGATCTGCCAACTCAAAACGTGTCGCTTTCGCTGTGGTGACTTTAGTCCACCAAATCGTATTTTGAATGGTAGATTGCACAATGTGTTCAAAGCCCTGACGCACGTACAGCACGCCTTGCCACTGTGTATAAAACGGCTGCACAAATACAGGTGTGTGTTTAAACTCAGGTTCGCCTGAAAGCGCATCAACCACAGGGTTAACCACTTTACCAATTCTCGCATCGGACGCTACCTGATCATTCCAATGAATTGGCGCAAAAACTTGTCCACGGCGTATATTGCTGCTGACTTGTGCACGTAAGATGCACAGTCCCCAATTGGATTTAACTTCAACCAATTCGCCATCTTTGACACCAAACTTCAAGGCATCTTGCGGATGAATTTCACAATACGGCTCTGCACGATGCGTACTTAAGTTTGCCGACAAACCTGTACGGCTCATAGTATGCCATTGGTCACGAATACGGCCTGTGTTTAAAATTAAAGGATATTCGCCACAGACCTGATGCACAGGGTTAATTGCGGCTGTCGCCACAAATTTAGCTTTGGCATCCGCATGGCTGAATTGGCCTTGGGCAAACAAACGGCTAACAGCATCATCGGCTTGATCAGCTTGCCATACAGGCCATTGGGTTGGCGCAAATTGGTTATAATCTTCTAAACTTAATTCAGTTAGGCCTTGAAGATTAAAATAACGAAAATGCTCTGCCGAAGCTCTTTGCGCTAAGGGTACATTTTTATACGCAGATAATTTTGCATGTTCTATAAATATCTCATGACTATTTTTAAAGTCAAAACCTGAAAACCCCATTTTTTTCGCAATTTGCGCTATCGCCCACCAGTCTGCTTTAGCTTCACCCGGAGCATCTAAAAATGCAGTTTGACGTGAAATACGGCGTTCAGAGTTGGTAACGGTTCCGTCTTTTTCACCCCAGCCTAAAGCTGGTAAAAGCACATCTGCATATACCGTTGTGTCAGTGTCCTTGCAGATATCTGACACCACTACAAACTCACATTGTTCAAGTGCACGTTTGACTTGATCCGCATCTGGCAAGCTAACGACAGGATTTGTCGCCACAATCCAAATGGCTTTAATTTTTCCGCTTTCGACAGCTTGAAATAAATCGACTGCTTTTAACCCAGCCTTGTTGGCAATATGAGGACTTTGCCAAAACTCTTGTACTAATGCCTGATGCGCTCTGTTATCGAGGTCTAAATGTGCCGCCAGCATATTGGCTAAGCCACCAACTTCACGGCCACCCATCGCGTTCGGCTGTCCTGTCATGGAAAATGGCGCTGCGCCTAATTTGCCAATTTTTCCAGTCAGCAAATGACAATTGATAATGCTATTGGCTTTGTCCACACCACGTGAAGACTGATTGACGCCCATAGAAAATAGGCTCATGACCTTTTCTGTTTTGGCAAATTTTTCAAAGAAAATATTTAATTTTTCTAATGAAATACCTGTGCGTTCTGCAACAGCTTCAATAGATGCTTCTGATTCACTTTGTTGCAAAGCCTGAGCTAAACCTTGTGTATGACTCGCTATAAATTTAAGATCGCTATAATTATTTTTAACTAAGTACTGAAGTAAGCCGTTAAACAATGCAACGTCTTGCCCCGGTAAAATTGGCAAATGCAAATCTGCAGCCTCACAGGTACTGGTAAAGCGCGGATCAATGACCACCACGAACAAATCACGTTCTTCTTTGGCTTTCATAATGCGCTGATACAGCACGGGATGGCACCATGCTGTATTGGATCCGACCAACACCACCATCTCTGTATGCTCAAAGTCTTCATAGCTTGCTGGTACAAGGTCTTCACCAAATGCACGCTTATGTGCCGCCACAGCCGATGACATGCAAAGCCGTGAATTGGTGTCAATATTTGCAGTACCTAAATAGCCTTTGACAAATTTGTTAACGGCATAGTAATCCTCCGTCAGCAGTTGGCCCGACACATAAAAAGCGATGCTTTCACGTCCGTAAAGATCTATACATTGCTGAAATTTTTCGGCAATCAGTGCTGTTGCCGTGTTCCAATCTGTAGCCTGACGAGTATGGAATGGCGATGTTTGACGCCCAAGCATTGGCTGTAAGACACGTGTTTCTAATCCAATCGTATCGGCTAAGTTACTGCCTTTAATGCACAGCTTGCCATAGTTTGATGGATGGTTCGTATCGCCAGTCACACTGACTTTTTGCCCTAAAGCTGTCTGTTCAACTGTTGCGCTCACGCCGCAGCCGACACCGCAATATGGACAAGTGGTTTGCGTTGTTTTAATTTTATTTTCTGTGGAGCTATGCAGTTCCACGATCGGGATGCTATTCACTTCTGCTGGCTCCTTTTCCAAACTTTTTTAAACACTTAACTCGCTCGAATCGGTGTCTTTTCATTTACGTTTATATTTAAAGGTCAACATTCGGTTCGACCTACTTTTCTTTCGGGAAAAGTAGGCAAAACCATTGTCATCCGCTGAACTCGTCCACTACCGGCTTCTAACAGATGTATTGCAAATACATGACTATTCATCTGCAATCCTGCCTTAAACAACAACGGATGACGTTATCGCGTATCCAATGACGATTTAAATCTTGTATCTTTTTTTATCAGGGCGATTCCGTTACCCTGCTTTCTTTAATGCAAAATGCTTACCAAACAGCAATTTGTTTCGGATACTTGAAATTGGAGTTTGATCTGAAATCAATTCTGCATACCATGCACCGTCTTCAGTATCGCCAAACAGCACAGCGCCAATCACTCTATCTTTTTGAATAATAATGCGTTTATAAATCTGACGTTTTTCATCATTCAAAATAATGTCTTCAAAATCTTCTAACGGTTCAAAGTTGCCTGCAGAAAAAACATCACAGCCGCTGACTTTTAACTGCGTCGGAACCGTAGGCGCTTTGAAGGTTAAGCTGCCATGTTCGGCCAAATGCGATGCACAGATGAATGCCTGTCCCCAAAGCGGTTCAACTAAACCAAAGGTTTGGCTTCGGTGTTCAATACATTCACCCACCGCATAAATACTCGGATCAAAAGTTTGCATGGTGTCATTCACCATGACACCGCGGCCGCAGCGCAGTCCTGCACTTTGCGCAAGCTCAATATTCGGACGAATACCCACCGCAAAAACCACAAGATCTGCATCTAAAACAGTACCGTCTTGCAAACGCAGCTGCTTCACATGGCCATCTTCACCCATCAACTCTTGGGTATTTGCTGCGGTCATGATTTTTATACCTTTTTGTTCAATCGCATGATTGAGCATTAAGCTGGCTTTTTCATCTAACTGACGGTCCATAATACGATCCATCAAATGCAGTACGGTAACATTCATGCCACGCTGTTTCAGGCCATACGCAGCCTCTAGGCCAAGTAAACCGCCGCCAATCACCACTGCATTTTGCTTAGATTTACAGTAATCCAGCATGCGGTTTACATCATAAATATCACGGAAGCTGAGAACACCTTTTAAGTCAGTTCCCGGTATAGGCGGAATAAATGGCTTAGAACCTGTCGCTAAAATCAGACGGTCATAATCGATGACCAAGCCTTTTTCTGTGTATACCTGCTTGCGCGGACGGTCTATGCGTACCGCCGCATCACCTGCTACAAAACGGATATTTTTGTCTTTATACCAAGCATGTGAATGCAGCATGATATCTTCAATGGTTTTATCACCTGAAAGCACAGGTGAAAGCATAATTCGGTTGTAATTACCCCAAGGTTCTTCACCAATGACCGTAATTTCATAACGCTCTGGCGCCATATCCAGCAGATCTTCTAAGCAACGCATACCTGCTAAGCCATTGCCGACCAAAACAAGTTTCATCAACTCAGACGATGGCGCGTTATTGGTAATATAGGTTTTTTGAGCAGTTGGACTAATCAGCACACGGCCATTTTCAATTTTGCTTGGAAAAACCAAGAGTTTTTGGTCTTTATCTTCTAAGCAGCGTCCAGTAGCAAGGCTGAAATGCTGTTTATAAATGGGTGATGCCACAACACGCTCACCCTGCAAGTCACCAATAATACCGCGGGACATAACATAGGCTTGACTAAACGGATCTTGATTGCTCAGTGCATAAACCCGCTTTTCTTCACCGACACGGAATATCGCAATTTGCTGATTTTCAATCAGTGCGCCCACACCTGTATTTGGCGTAATATCTTCTAATGCACAAACATCAAACCAGGCTAAATCATTCATTTCTTTTAAAATTGTCATATTCTTCATCCTTTTTTAAACTTCTTTTAGTTCACCATCTTTCGTTTCCGCTTTAACGAGAAACCGAATAAGGATGTAAATCAAATAAAAGAAGTTTTAAATTCGTTATTCTCTTAAGCTTCAACCACTGGAATGCGTGACGAATCGCGTTCAGCTTCTGTTTTGGGTCTGATTTGACCGCGAACGGATGCAAACTGAATATGCGGATCATTTTGCTGTTCTGCTTTTGCATTCACGAAAGTCACAAAGCGTTTACGTACTTCAGGATCTTCTACAGCAGTACGCCATTCATCTTGATATGTACCCACAACATGGCTCATACGGCGTTCAAGTTCACCCGCTACGCCAAGCGAATCATTCACAACGACATCTTTCAGGTAATCTAAACCGCCTTCCATGTTGTCGCGCCATACAGAAGTACGCTGCAAACGGTCTGCTGTTTGAATGTAGAACATAAAGAAACGGTCAATGTATTTGATCAATGTTTGCGTATCTAAGTCAGAAGCCAATAATTCTGCATGACGTGGCTTCATACCGCCATTGCCGCATACATAAAGGTTCCAGCCCTTTTCTGTCGCAATCACGCCCACATCTTTACTTTGCGCCTCAGCACATTCACGGGTACAGCCCGACACAGCCATTTTCAGTTTGTGCGGTGAGCGAAGGCCTTTGTAGCGGTTCTCTAAATAAATCGCCAAGCCGACTGAATCGTCCACGCCATAACGGCACCAAGTACTGCCGACACAAGATTTCACCGTACGCAGTGATTTGCCGTAGGCATGGCCAGACTCAAAACCAGCAGCAATCAATTTTTCCCAAATTTCAGGCAACTGATGCACTTGTGCACCAAACATATCGACACGCTGACCACCTGTCAGTTTGGTATATAGACCATATTCTTTCGCAATTTGACCTACGGCAATTAATCCATCCGGAGTAACTTCACCGCCTGCCATACGTGGCACGACTGAATAAGAGCCGTCTTTTTGTATGTTGCCTAGGTAGTAGTCATTACTGTCTTGCAAGCCTGCATGGCTTGGTTTAAGTACAAAATCATTCCAGCAAGACGCTAAAATATTGGCAACTGTCGGTTTACAGATATCACAGCCTAAACCATGGCCATGCTGTTGAATCAGGTCATCAAAGGTTTTGATTTCGTTCACACGTACCAAGTGATAGAGCTCTTGGCGTGAATAAGCAAAGTGTTCACATAAATGGTTATTTACAGTTACACCTTGACGCTGAAGCTCCGATTTAAGTACTTGAGTGACTAATGGCGCACAGCCGCCGCAAGCTGTTGCAGCTTTAGTACATTTTTTCAATGCGCCTAAAGAAGTCGATCCGTCAGCAATGGCTGAACAAATATCTGCTTTAGAGACGTTGTTACATGAACAAATCGTTGCGCTGTCTGGCAGCAGATCGACACCGCTTCCGCCCGATTTACCTGCAGATTGTGCATAGCCAGGCATGATTAGGCTTTCTGGGCTTTCAGGAACGTCTAAGCCATTCAGCATCATTTGCAGCAGGTCATTGTATTCTTTAGCACAGCCCACCAATACTGCACCTAGCAGCTTAGTTTTCTCTGCATTCACGACAATTTTTTTATAAACCTGAGCTGCTTCATCTGCATAGAAATAGCTTAAAGAATTTGGTGTCATTGCATGCGCATCGCCTACAGATGCAACATCAACTCCCATCAGTTTCAGTTTGGTGCTCATATCTGCACCAGCGAAAAGCGTGCAGTTTTGTTCCATCACATGCTTTGCTGCAATACGTGCCATGTCATAGCCCGGCGCAACTAGGCCATAAATTTTATTTTGCCAAAGCGCACATTCACCAATGGCATAAATGTCAGGGTTTGAAGTTTGGCAATAATCATTAATTACAATACCGCCACGCTCACCAATGGCTAAACCACTTTGGCGCGCTAATTCATCGCGTGGGCGGATACCTGCAGAGAATAAGATGATGTCGGTTTCCAGTTCAGAACCATCACCAAACTTCATTACATGCTTCGCATTTGCACCGTCTTCAATGCAAGATGTTGCTTTTTGCGTATGGACTTTAACACCTAGATTTTCAATTTTCGAGCGTAAAACTTTACCGCCTAGATCATCAATCTGAACTGCCATTAAGCGTGGTGCAAATTCAACAACATGGGTTTCTAAGTTTAAATCACGCAGCGCTTTTGCTGCTTCCAGACCCAATAAACCGCCGCCGATCACCACACCTGTTTTAGCATTCAAGCTTGCGGCACGGATGGCATCCAAGTCTTCAATGGTACGGTACACAAAGCAGTTTTCACGTTCATTGCCTGGAATTGGTGGCACAAAAGCGTATGAACCTGTTGCGAGCACTAGCTTGTCAAAAGAAAGAATATCACCGTGATTGGTTGTGACCGTTTTATTGCGCTGATCAATTTCAACCGCTTTGGTGCTAAGGCGTAAATCTATACCGTATGCATCGGCAAAGTCGCTGCGGCATAGGGTTAAATCTTTAGCCGATTTACCGCTGAAATATTCAGTTAAATGCACACGGTCATAGGCTAAACGCGGCTCTTCAGCCAAAATGGTTAATTCAACATCATCACCTGCGTGTTCCAGTACAGATTCGATAAATTTATGGCCAACCATGCCATGTCCAATCATGATGATTTTCATATTCTTTCTCCGCAAGATTTTTTTATTTGCCCCTAAATCGCGATGTTTAGAGGCAACTTTTCAGTATTAGTTTTGAGCTTCAGCTAAATTTCGTTCATTTACAGCTTGTTCAAATAGGCGCTGTTCTTTTTCTTTATGCTCTACAGAGAAGCGGATCATCAGTACACAGCTTGCAGCGATAACCACTAGACCGCCCAACACCATAAGCGTGGTTTGAATATCCAGCATGCCTTTAAGCAAGAAGCCTGCAGCCACTGCACCTACGTTACCGCCTGCACCGATAATGCCTGCAACACCGCCTAAAGCATCACGGTCAATGAATGGCACCAGCGCATAGGTAGCACCGCAAGCCATATGTGTGAAGAGCGCAAAGACTGTCATTGCAAGGATTGCAAGCACTGCAGTATTCATTTGTGAGAAGACAATCAGGAATAAGCCTTCTAGCAGAATCATGGCAAATAACACTTTGGTACGGCCATCTAAGCCTTTTTTAGTCGCTACTTTGTCCGAAACAATGCCGCCAAGCGCACGAGCAAACAATGCAAGCAAACCAAAGATACCTGCTGCCATACCCGCCTCTTTTAATCCAAAGCTGAAATGGTCGACGTAGTACATTGCTACAATGTTGTGAATAAAGATTTCAATACCGAAACAAGCTGCGTAAGCGCCAAATAGAATCCATACACGGTAATTGCGTGCTGCATGCATTAGAATTGCCAAGCCGCCTTTTTTGTCACTGCCAACACTGATGCCTTGTTCGCGAAGTTCTTTAAAGTTGCCTTGCGGACAGTCTTGTGTGAACTTCCAGTAAAGCGCACCAACAATCAGCATCATCACACCAGGTACAATCAGCGCAATACGCCAGCCCATCGCTTGCTCTACACCAAACATAACGAGTGCGCCAAGCAGTAAAGGCATAAGGGCTTGAGTTGCACCGCCGCCTGCATTGCCCCAGCCTGCTGTTGCAGCATTGGCTGTACCCACAACATTAGGCGCAAACATAATGCTTGTATGGTATTGAGTGATGACAAAGCTTGCGCCAATCGCGCCGATCAGCAAGCGGAAGAAAAGAAAGGATTCATAGCTGCTCGCAGAAGCGACACCAAAGACTGGAATACTGCCGATGATTAATAAAGCTGTATAGGTTTTACGCGGGCCATATTTATCACATAAAGGACCAACGATCAGACGGACTAAAATCGTGATCGCAACAGCGGCAATATTAATATTGGCAATTTGATCTTTCGTGAGGTGAAATTCGCCAGCAATCACTGGCATCAACGGTGCACAGGCAAACCATGCAAAGAAGCAAACAAAGAATGCGAGCCAACTCATGTGGAAGGCCCGCATTGCTGCTGAAGAAAAATTAAATAGACTTATTTTTGTGGCTTTTTTGGCATTTAAATTTGAAGACATAACCTTCTCCTGACTGAACTGAACGCATGAATTACTCAGTTATGTCGCTAACACATAACAGAGTCGATCAGAACGGACGTCGTTGGCCGTCTAACAAATTTTTAGAGTCTTCTTTGACTCAATAAGTATTAAGCACGATACGTGCCAAGTTTTTATTTCAATCGTAAATTTCATCTCTATATTTAAGCATTGAGCGCCGATCTATCCGAAAATAAGCGAATTAAGGTAAATAGATAGTCAATATGCCTATAGAGATGCGGCTGAATGTTCAAACGTGGTTCAGCCCTGCACAAGATCAGTGCACGGAAATGGTTCAATTTTAAAATGTGCATATAACCAAGCTAAAATTTAGAAGCAGATTTATATTTTGTATTGTCTTAAAATTTGGCATTTAAATTGCTTAGAAAACTCAATACGTATTTGTTTGGCTCTGTCTGAGCGTTTGCATGCCAAAACTAAAAATAGCCCTAATTGATGATGATCAAGAACGCGCTGAATTTATTCAAGCCTCATTAATTCAACATGACTTTGATGTGGTCGCCAGTTTCATGATTGATCATTTAAATATGTCATATCTGCAAAATATTCAGGCAGATGTGATTTTATTGGATATGGATCATCCACATCGCGATGTCATTGAAAGCTGTGTCAGCCAATTTGACTTACCGACTGTTCTGTTCACTAAAAATTCGAGTCTTGAAATCATCCGAAGCGCGATTGATGCGGGTGTCACGGCATATATTGTCGATGGTATTGACCCTGCACGTTTGAATAGCATTTTAGAAATTTCGATTGAACAATATAAAAAGCATAAAAAACTGCTGAATGATTTGGCTGAAACCAAGTGCAAACTGGCCGATCGAAAAGATATTGAAAAAGCCAAAGTGCTTTTAATACAAATGCATGGTTTAACCGAAGATCAAGCATTTAATTTGCTGAGAAAAAATGCCATGAGTCACCGTATGACGATGGGTGAAATGGCGCGCCGACTGCTTGATGCGCAAGCGCTGTTACAGTCTCAATTTAAGGAATAAACCATGCAAAAGCTTGAAAAAACTGATATTCAATTGGGCTATATTCCTTTACTTGACTGTGTTGCTTTGCTCTGGGCAGAACATCAAGGGTATTTTGCTGAACAAGGCTTGAATGTCACACTAACTCAAGAACCGTCTTGGGCAAGTTTACGTGACCGTCTAGCTTTTGGTTTTTTAGATGCAGCACACTGTTTATCGGCCATGCTGCCTGCGTCTGTGACGGGCAAAGACCATCTCGGCATCCCCTTACAAACCTCATTAACGCTCAGTACCAATTGCGCTTATATTAGTCTGAGTCAAAAGCTCTACTATGAATTAAAGATCCATGCATTAGATCTACCAATTAATTCAGCAGAGAAAATCGTATCTGCGATAAAGCAGAATCAAAAGATTCAGTTGGCGCATGTTTTTCAGCATTCGATTCATCATTATATTTTAAGAGAATGGTTGGCACTTGCCGACACAGAACTCGCTCAAACGCAGACCTTTTCAACTCTTCCACCGCCTTATATGGTGGAAGCAATATCAACGCAACGAATTGATGGATTCTGTGTCGGAGAGCCGTGGAATACGCAATCTGAAATACAAGGCTATAGTCGTATCATCGTCAATAGCCAAGATATTATTGAGCCTATACCAGATAAGGTTTTGGCTTTTACTCATGATTGGGCAGAAAAACATCCCAATACCTTAAAGGCGATCCATCTTGCCATCCAAAAAGCACAAAACGATCTACTTCAACAAACACATTTCTCAGAAATATTTTCTTTGTTAAAGCAATATCACATCATCCGTTTTGATTGTTCTGAGCAGATTCACGTCGAGGCTTTTCATCGGATCAAAAGCATCATTCAAAATTTTGGCAAGACCCAAGCGCCACAAACTTCAGACTTTGAATGGATGATTCAAAAAATGCAGCAATACGATCAATTAAATATTGAAGATGAAAAGGTTTTTGAAATAGCACAATCTTGTATTTATCAGGATGCTTTGGGCTAAATTTGTTGATGTTCCATAAGACTCTATCATTGAACAGCGGATCTTATGCAGCATTGATCATGAAACCTTAATTTAGTTATGCATCTGCATCGATAGCGCGTAAGTCGATATTTTCTTCAACGAAGACTTCACGAATGCAATCCAGTATCTTTGGAATGTAATTACTATGATCCATATTGCGTACCGACAAAGAGATTGGACTATAGGCTTCCAAATCTAAGATTGGGATGTACATCAAATTTTTCATGCCAATATCACTGGCACTTTCAGGAATCAAGGAAATGCCCTCTCCCGACGCCACTAAGCCCAAAGCCATATGAATTTCACGCACTTCGGTTAAATGTTTAGGTACAAGTCCTAATTCGGTAAATATCGATTGAATGAGCGTGGAAAAATTCGGTTTCGGTGTCGTTGGATAGGCAAAAATGGGTTCATCTAAAATTTGAGAAAGATAAATGCCTTTGTCTTTAAATTCAGCCAAATGATGATTTTTATGTATAGCTAAACGTAGCGCTTCTTTTCTTAATAAAATACGTTTAATGGACGGATCAGTTAATCGAAGTCGTCCAAAACCAATATCGATTCGACCGGTTTTTAAGGCTTCAATCTGATCGCGTGTACCACATTCTATGAGTTCAACATGAATATCTGGGTTACGTTGTCGAAATAAATAAATAATTTGTGGCAATAATGCGTATAAAAGCGAACTGACATAACCAATGCGGACAGTTTTATCGACGGCATTAATTCGCTGTGCCATGGTTGTGGCCTGAGCGGTATGCGTCAATATCTGTACAGCATGCTCATAAAAGAACATACCTGCTTCTGTGGTTTTCACGGGTCTAGAACCACGCTCAAACAAGGTAATCCCCAGTTCTTCTTCAAGTTTTTGAATTTGGCGACTCAAAGGCGGCTGAGCAATACATAATTTTTCTGCTGCCTTGGTAATACTTTGCTCTTCAACCACGGTGACAAAGTAACGTAAGTGCCTTAATTCCATTTATATACCTTTTAAGTATCTAAAAATACCAAAATCGCTCTAGTTAAAGATATTACATTAAATTAGGGTATATAAATAGTTGGATAGATAAGAAATACGCAAGATGTATAAGTCGATTGAAACCCTGCTCGTGGAAATCCCAACAATCCGTCCGCACAAGATGGCTGTTGCAACCATGCAAACGCAAACCCTTGTTTTGATTAAAATCACCACCGAAGATGGTTATATCGGTTGGGGTGAAGCGACGACGATTGGTGGTCTAGGCTATGGTGAAGAAAGCCCTGAAAGCATTCGTACCAATATTGAAACTTATTTTAGTCCTTTACTGAAAACCCTCACTGGTTTGAATGTAGCTCAAACCATGCAAGCCATTAAACGTAATATTAACGGCAATCGCTTTGCTAAATGTGCCATTCAAACTGCGCTACTCGATATTTTAGCGCAGCGTTTAAATCAGCCTTTGAGTGAAGTATTGGGCGGTCGCTTACGTGATAGCTTGCCTGTTCTTTGGGTACTTGCATCTGGCAATACGGAAAAAGACATTGCCGAAGCACAAAAAATGATTGCGGCAAAACGACACAATATTTTCAAACTTAAAATCGGTTCACGTCCCGTTGAAGCTGACGTTGAGCATGTTTTAGCCATAAAAAAAGCGTTAGGTTCGGACATTTCTATCCGTGTGGATGTTAACCGTGCATGGTCTGAATTAGATGCCATTAAAGGCATCCAATTGTTACAAGATGGTGGTGTCGACCTGATTGAGCAGCCTTGCGCGATCGATAACATTGACGCGATGCGCCGCTTAACTCGTCGTTTTGATATAGCCATTATGGCAGATGAATCACTGATGGGGCCTCAAACGGCATATCAACTTGCTCGGCACAATTCTGCCTCTGTTTTTGCAGTCAAAGTTGCACAGTCTGGCGGTTTAATCGAAGGCTGTGAGGTTTCAAAAATCGCCAAACTTGCGGGTATCGATTTATACGGTGGAACCATGCTTGAAGGTCCTGTAGGCACTATTGCATCGGCACATGCTTTTTCGACCTTTGACAATTTAGCTTATGGCACTGAGCTTTTTGGTCCATTGTTGTTGACTGAAGAAATTTTAAAAACCCCACTTAAATATCAAGATTTCGAACTCAAGATTCCGACCACAGCAGGTTTAGGGATTGAAATTGATGAAAACAAAATTGATGACTTACGTCGCAAATAACATTTAGCTAGGAGTAAGAAATGCTTTACCAAGTACGCATGGATGTCAATATTCCATTAGATATGCCAGTCGAAAAAGCCAATGAAATTAAAGCTGTAGAAAAGGCTTATTCACAAGATCTACAACGTCAAGGCAAATGGCGCCATATCTGGCGCATTACCGGTCAATATTCAAATATCAGTATTTTTGATGTTGAAAGCAATGAAGAGTTACACAACATTTTACAAGGGCTTCCCCTTTACCCGTATATGAATATTGAAGTTATGGCTTTAAATCGTCATCCCTCTTCTGTTCGCAGTGATGACAGCTGATGCGATTGGATTCCAATTGTGTAGCACATGATTGGAATCAATTTTCTGCATTTTTAAGTTTGTAAATATTTGAAATAAAAGATTATCTGCCTTGCATGACTGAAGTGGTTAGTCAGGTAAATAGTTTTATCGTTCTTGATGAAGGATCGTAGCATGATTGATAAAAGTACCGCTTCCTTAACAGAAGCACTTTCTCAAATTAAGGATGGATCAACCATTATGATAGGCGGCTTCGGTACGGCTGGTCAGCCTGCTGAACTGATTGATGGATTGATAGAACTTGGGATCAAAGATCTAATCATCGTCAACAACAATGCAGGTAATGGTGACTATGGACTGGCTAAATTACTCAAAGCTGGTGCTGTCCGTAAAATGATCTGTTCTTTCCCTCGCCAATCGGACTCTTGGGTGTTCGATGAATTATACCGTGCAGGAAAGATAGAACTTGAGCTTGTACCACAAGGTAATTTAGCTTGCCGTATTCAGGCAGCAGGTATGGGTCTGGGTCCAATTTATACACCAACAGGTTTCGGTACGTTGCTGGCAGAAGGCAAACCTACCCTCAATTATGAAGGCAAAGATTTTGTCCTCGAAAATCCAATTAAAGCCGATTTTGCTTTAATCAAAGCACATCAAGGCGACCGCTGGGGCAACTTGGTTTACAACAAATCAGCGCGTAACTTTGGCCCCATTATGGCTATGGCGGCAGATGTAACAATTGCTCAAGTCTCAGAAATTGTTGAACTTGGTGCATTAGACCCAGAGCACATTATTACCCCTGGCATTTTTGTACAACATGTTGTGGCTGTTCAACCTGCACAGCTTGAGCAATCTGCATAAATCACGTGAGGAAAGAACCATGAGCTATACCAAATTAACCCGTGATCAAATTGCTGAACGTGTTGCACAAGATATTCTAGATGGTGCTTATGTCAATTTAGGCATTGGCTTACCCACTAAAATTTCAAATTATTTACCAACAGACAAAGATGTTTTTCTACATTCAGAAAATGGTCTTTTGGCTTTTGGTCCTCCTCCGGCTAAAGGCGAAGAAGACCCTGAATTAATTAATGCAGGAAAAGAGTTTGTCACCATGCAAACGGGCGGCTGCTTTTTTCACCATGGTGATTCTTTTGCCATGATGCGTGGCGGTCATTTAGATATTGCAGTACTAGGCGCTTTTCAGGTTGCCCAAAATGGTGACTTAGCAAATTGGCATACTGGCGCGCCAGATGCAATTCCTGCTGTAGGCGGTGCAATGGATTTGGCTGTTGGGGCAAAAAAAGTCTTTATTACTACAGACCATGTGACCAAAAAAGGTGAACCGAAAATTGTCGCTGAGTTGTCATACCCTGCCACAGGACTGCAATGTGTCGATCGTATTTACACAGATTTGTGCGTCATTGATGTGACGGTTGAAGGTTTGAAAGTGATTGAAAAAGTCGAGGGCTTGAGCTTTGACGAATTGCAGTCAATGACAGGTGCGAAGCTCGTGGATGGGACATCAAGTTAATACAGAATGAATTATTAGTCCCCCTAAATCCCCCTTTTTCAACGGGGGACTTTAATCCATCGACATTTAAGTAAGATTGGAAAGTCTCCCTCCTTTTAGGAGGGATTAAGGGAGGTCAAAAGATTTGGAAATACACAATATGAAAAACGCATACATCATCGATGCTATTCGCACCCCTTTCGGTCGTTATGCGGGCGGTTTAGCAGCAGTGCGTACCGACGACCTAGGTGCCTTACCCATTAAGGCACTGATGCAGCGAAATCCAAGTATTGCTTGGGAGTCAGTTGATGACGTGATTTACGGCTGCGCGAACCAAGCCGGTGAAGATAACCGTAATGTTGCACGAATGTCGTCGCTACTTGCAGGTGTACCTTTTCAAGTTCCTGCTGCAACTGTAAACCGACTTTGTGGTTCATCACTTGATGCGATTGCGATGGCAGCCCGTGCAATTAAAGCAAATGAAGCAGACTTAATTATTGCCGGCGGTGTAGAGAGTATGTCCCGTGCGCCCTTTGTTATGGGTAAATCGGAAAGTGCTTATGGACGCAGTCAAAAGATTGAAGACACCACCATGGGTTGGCGTTTTATCAATCCAATACTCAAGCAAATGTATGGCGTGGAAACCATGCCTCAAACCGCTGAAAATGTGGCAGAACAATTCAACATTAACCGTGCTGATCAAGATGCTTTTGCCTTAGAAAGTCAGCGCCGTACAGCCGCTGCACAGGCCAATGGTTTTTTTGAGAAAGAAATCATCCCTGTAGTCATTCCACAGCGTAAAGGCGACCCACTGATAGTCGATACAGATGAGCATCCACGTGCATCGACGACAGCAGAAGGCTTAGCAAAACTCAAACCTGTGGTGAAAGCTGATGGGACGGTAACTGCGGGCAATACTTCAGGGATCAATGATGGTGCAGCTGCACTACTGATTGCTTCAGATAATGCTGTCAACAAATTTAAGTTAAAGCCACGGGCCAAAATTATTGCGGCAACGGTGGTGGGTGTTGAACCCAAAATCATGGGCTTTGGTCCTGCGCCTGCCATAAAAAAGTTGTTAGCTCAAACAGGTCTAAGCCTTGAACAAATGGATGTAATCGAGCTGAATGAAGCTTTTGCGGCTCAAGCCTTAGCGGTTACCCGTGAATTAGGTTTAGAAGATGGTGCTAAACATGTTAATCCAAACGGGGGCGCTATTGCTTTGGGTCATCCATTAGGTGCATCTGGAGCACGTTTAGTCACGACTGCATTAAATCAGCTTGAGGAAATTTCAGGTCAATATGCCCTCTGTTCGATGTGCATTGGTGTCGGTCAAGGCATCGCTTTGATTATTGAACGTGTTTAATCCTCAATAAAAGTCCACCTTATCAAAGGGGGGATTTAGGGGGATTTATAAAATTAAGGATTCAAAACATGCCTACATTTATATCCAATGATGCAACGATTAATTACGCAACCTTTGGTGACCACACACGACCTGCGATTGTGTTTTCTAATTCTTTAGGCACAAAATTCAGCATGTGGCAGCCTCAGATAGAGGCACTACAGCAGGATTATTTTGTGATTTGTTATGATACACGTGGTCATGGTGCATCTTCTGCCCCTCAAGGGCCATATAGCCTTGATCAATTGGGTACAGATGTCATCCATTTATTGGATCATTTAAATATTCAACAAGCCACATTTTGTGGAATATCGATGGGTGGTTTAACAGGCCAATGGCTTGCAAAACATCATCCTGAACGCTTTAACCATGTCATTGTATGCAATACCGCTGCAAAAATTGGGCAAGAATCAGCTTGGAATGAACGTGCGCAGTTAGTCCGTCAACAAGGTTTGAAACCAATTGCAGTAACGGCAGCATCACGATGGTTTACAGAACCCTTTATCCAAAGTAACACGGCAACTGTACAATCTTTGAGTAACGACCTCGGAGCTGGCAGCCCAGAAGGTTATGCAAGTTGTTGTGAAGCTTTGGCTAAAGCGGATTTACGCAATGAAATCTCGTCTATTCACGTACCTGTATTAATTATTGCAGGTCAACAAGACCTTGTAACTACAGTTGCAGATGGTCAATTTATGCAAGAACACATTGCAAATAGCCAATTATTTGAAATTAATGCATCGCATATTTCAAACATTGAACAGCCAGATGCATTTAATCAGGCTTTGCAGAATTTTATACAGCAATAATATGCAGCTGAACAAATTCAATGTAATGTTATTAAAATAGAGCCTTGCCATTGTGCAGGGCTTTATTTCGTTTGAAGGCTTTGATTTAATGTCCGTTCTTAAAATAAATGGACAATTAGAAGAATGGTTCATCTATATAAAAAACGGATCAATATTACTTTTTAGTTTAATCATTGGCTTTAGTTCTACGATTTCTTATGCAGATGTTAAAACTCAGCGTATTAAGGATATAAAGACTTATACTCTCGTCAATGGAGATGGTATCGAAATCTTTCTGTGCAATTAGTAGACTTGAAAAATAGGCATATAAATGCTTATTGCGTGCAGCATTGCGGAAATTGGTTTGTGTATAATCCAGAATTTGAAAGTTATAGCTTAAAGAAAAAATATCAAGGCGCAAAAGTATGGACATCTCTTTCATACAAAAAAATAAAGACCGTATTGCAGGCCCAAGCTTTGATGAATAATTATACTTTATCTAGAAAATTAACATTAAAAGCACTCCGTAAATGAATATTGATATTGAAAAAGACCGAAGTATTGGAGTCCTTCGGTCTAAACTTTTAACTCCACTCATTCCACATAGGCGTTTAAGCCCATATATTGAAGAATAGTTTGAAGAATAATCCCATGAAATTTTAAGCTGCAGGATGATTGAGTTGATCAATGATGCCTTGTGCAGCCAATTCATTTAATTCTTCTTCAGTTCTAAATTGGGACAAAATTTCTGTCGTGTGCTGCCCTAACTGTGGAGGTGCATGACGGTATTCCACAGGCGTATCAGATAATTTCATCGGTGATCCAATCACTTTTAAATCATGATTTAAAGCATGTGGAATATTCACCACCATTTGACGGTGTTGAATTTGTGGTTCATTTAATGCGTCTTCTACAGAGTTGATTACACCGACTGGCACTTTTACCGCATGAATCGCATCGACCCAAACTTGAGCATCTTGAGTGAGAAAATAGGCACTCAATAATGGAATTAATTCTTCACGGTGCTTTACCCGATCTTGATTACGTAAATAGTTTGGTTGATCTAGCAGTTCTTTATAGCCAATCGCAATACACAAGTCTTTAAATTGCTTGTCATTACCACAGGCAATAATAAATTCCTTATCTTTGGCTTTAAAAGTTTGATACGGCACAATATTCGGGTGATTATTTCCCATACGCTTGGGTGCTTTACCCGAGGTCAAATAGTTCATGCCTTGATTGGCCAGAGCCGCCACCTGTACGTCTAGTAAGGACATATCAATATATTGACCACGGCCTGTATGCTGCCGCGCCAACAATGCCGCCTGAATGGCAATCGTTGAGTACAGTCCGGTCTGAATATCGACCACAGCGACCCCCACCTTTTGTGCGCCTCCACCGATTACATCATCAGATTCACCAGTAATACTCATCAAACCTGACATACCTTGAATAATAAAGTCATAGCCCGGTTCTTCCGCGCGTGGCCCATCCTGACCAAAACCTGTAATTGAGCAATATACGATATTTGGATTAAGCGCACTGAGCGATGCATAGTCCAAACCATATTTGGCCAGTGAACCTGCTTTGTAGTTTTCAATCACGATATCTGCCGTTTGGGCAATTTCACGGACTAGCACTTGTCCTTCTTCACTAGCAATATCAATGGCTACAGAATATTTATTACGGTTCGCACATTGGTAATAGCCTGATTCTTTCGTCGCGTGACCTTGCTGATTAGGCATCCAAGGTGGTCCCCACATGCGGGTATCATCACCCACTTTAGGACGCTCAATTTTGATTACCTCTGCACCTAAATCAGCCAATATTTGACCGCACCAAGGACCGGCCAAAACACGGCTTAAGTCCAATACACGAATTCCTTTTAATGCACCCATAGTTCACTCCAGATGTGCCATAGGATTGAGCTATGGCACAGATCTTTTTAATTATTTTACTGTTGCAGTTTTTGCAGACGCTTTTTGCTCTGCATCATCAACATATGTATCTACACTTGCCAGTTTTTCTTTTTCCGCATCTGAAGAAAGTGATGCTTGCTGCGGGTCATATTGACGTTCACGAATGAACAAGCCTGGAATAATACCTGCAATAAAGTACGCAGCACCCATCACAATAAAGGCCATAGTGAATGATCCGCCTGCGGCAATCATACCAATGGTTGCAGGTGCAATGGCTGCGCCTAAGCGTCCCATATTGTAAGCACCGCCAATGGCTGTTCCGCGCACATCCGTAGAGAAACTTTCTGCCATATAAGTTGCATTTACACCGTATGGAATACCGTATAAGAAACCAAAAGTTACGAGTAAATAGGCAATGTTGCTTGGTGTGTTATAGAAAATGATGATCGGTAAAAATGCTGCCGTAGCTACCGTACCAAACACAAAGGTAATACGACGTCCGAACTTGTCAGCGGCATAGCCGGCTAAAATTTTACCCAGAATCATGGCGGTATATGCACCTACCATATAGCCTGTCATGGCTTTAAAGTTCATGCTGAGTTCAGTTTCTAGATACGTTGGCATCCAGTTGTTAACACCGTAATAACCGAATTGTAGAAATGCAGCGGTCGACATCCAAAAGAAGAACATTTTGCGATGATTAGTGTGTCCAAAAATACGTTTATAAATACTTTCAGAAGGTGCATTTTGATTGACTGCAGCTTGCTGCTGTACAGGTTCAAGTTTTAATTCACGGCGTTTTAGCTGCTCAATTTTTGCTTCCTGCCAAGATTTTGGTTCAGGAACAAAACGCATAAAGATAAGGGCAAAAGCAGCAGGAATAATGGTGACATAAAATAGCATCCGCCAGCCGTGATCTGGAATAATGGCACCCGCCAGCAGCGTTGCAACGATATAACCCACGGTTTGACCGGTTTGCAAAGTCCCAAGTACCGTTGTTCGATATTTGGTTGGCACATATTCTGCCATGAGCGTATTACACGCCATGTAAAGAGAACCCAGTCCAAAAGCGCCAATAAAACGTAAAATTAAAAATTGTTCATAGCTTTGGGTAAAGCCTAAGATACAGGTCATGATCGAGAAAAATACGACCGACCAAGCAATGGTTTTCACACGGCCGAATTTATCGCACGCCCATCCACCCGAAATACCACCCAGCGCCATCCCTGCTAAAGAAGAACTACCGAGCATTCCAGCTTGAAATGTACTTAAACCAAATTCAGCCTTTAAACTGGTCAGGCTGAATGACAGCAACATAATGTCTACACCATCAATCACCAAAGAAATAAAGGCAAAAATAAAAGCCATTTTCCAAGTGTTGCTGGTAATACGATGCATTGTGCATACGTTAGAGGGCAATTTGAGCGTTCCTGCTCCGTTTTGCATTTCGTTATTCATTTCCTTGTTCCTCATTTTCCCAAATGAGTCATCGGCATTCCTATGTCTGCACATTTGCCTTTTTTATTCTTTTTATTTCATCACTGCTCAGGCTATTGCACAGAGTTACAAGAGTGTTTCACGATGAATCCTTTATTGATTAAGTTTATTTTTGCATAAAAAGTCTCTAAGGCACTCTATGTAGAGCACCTTATTGATATTGAATTCAATTAGTTACCAAAAGCCGCGATGCCTGTTTGCGCACGACCAAGGATCAGCGCATGTACATCATGTGTGCCTTCATAAGTGTTGACGACTTCGAGGTTAACCAAATGGCGGGCAACACCAAACTCATCAGAAATACCATTTCCGCCCATCATGTCACGCGCTACACGGGCAATATCTAGAGCCTTGCCACAGTTGTTACGCTTAATCAGTGATGTGCCTTCTACAGCAGCTAAACCTTCGTCTTTCATACGTCCAAATCGAAGCGCAGCTTGTAAACCTAAGGCAATCTCAGTTTGCATATCCGCCAATTTCTTTTGAATCAGCTGATTCGCCGCCAATGGTCGACCGAACTGTTTACGCTCCATGGTGTATTGGTGCGCTGTATGCCAGCAGAATTCAGCTGCGCCCATTGCGCCCCAAGCGATACCATAACGTGCACTGTTTAGGCAGGTAAATGGGCCTTTTAAACCACGTACTTCTGGAAAAGCGTTTTCTTCAGGGACGAAGACATTGTCCATGACAATTTCACCAGTAATCGAGGCACGTAAGCCAACTTTACCGTGAATTGCTGGAGCAGATAGACCATCCCAGCCTTTTTCTAAAATAAATCCGCGAATGTCACCCACATTGCCTTCAGCCGAAACCTCTTTCGCCCAAACCACAAAAACATCGGCAATTGGGCTGTTGGTAATCCACATTTTTGCGCCCGTTAGACGGTAGCCACCATCCACTTTTTTTGCACGTGTAATCATGCTCCCAGGGTCAGAGCCATGATCAGGCTCTGTCAGGCCGAAACAGCCAATGTATTCACCCGTTGCCAGTTTTGGCAGGTATTTTTGTTTTTGCTCTTCCGAGCCAAATTCATTAATCGGCACCATCACCAAAGAACTTTGCACGCTGGCCATTGAACGGTAGCCAGAATCAACATATTCAATTTCACGTGCAACTAGTCCATAGCTAACATAGTTTAAACCTGCGCCGCCGTATTGCTCTGGAATAGTTGGCCCAAGTAAGCCCAGTTCACCCATTTCACGGAAAATTGAAACGTCTGTTTTTTCATGACGAAATTGTTCGAGTACACGTGGTTGCAAACGCTCTTGGCAATAAGCATGTGCAGTATCACGGATCATGCGTTCTTCTTCTGTTAATTGCTGTTCCAAAAGAAATGGGTCTTGCCAGTTAAATTGTACTTTTGCTTTTTTTACATTGACCATTTGATTCATCGCATCCTCTGCTTTTTCGGGTTTTCATTGTTTTATTTGATGCTATGTGTGAAAAGTGATTCATTCAAACGATTAATTTGCATGTAGATATGCACCTTTCGCATACCTGAACTTGACCCACAGTGCGTTAAGCACTTTAGCCACTGATTTAAGCGATGGATTGTTTTATTTATAGACTATAGTGGTATATGAAAATCATTCTTATATGCCATTTTGTGATACCTATCGATAAAAAGGACTTTATCTATGCGGCGCAATATTCCGTCATTGCAAAGCTTAATTTGCTTTGAATCTGCTGCGAAACACGCAAGTTATACGCATGCTTCTCAAGAGTTATTTATTACGCAAAGTGCCGTGTCGCGCCAAATTCAACAGCTTGAAGAATATTTAGGTGTCATGCTATTTAGCCGAACACGTCACGGTGTAGATCTCACAGAAGCAGGCAAGCAATTTGCAAAAAGTATTAAACCATTTTTGCAAGGCATCGAAAAAAGCACCTCAGATATCATGACGCACAAAGGCTTGGGCGGTACTTTAAAGCTGGGCGTTGTGCCAACCTTTGCCACACGTTGGCTGTTGCCAAAATTACATAAATTAAATGCGCAACATCCTGAAATTACCGTGCATTTGGAAACCAGTACCAAACCTTTTTTGTTTAATGAAAATGTCTTTGACGCGGCGATTTTTGCAGGAACGCAACAGCAAATTGAGCATTGGCCGGGCATTCAAGCGCATTATTTAATGGATGAAGAAGTGGTTCCCGTTTGTTCCCCCAAATTGATTGAAAACAACTTTCCACTTGCGGAAATGACCGATGATCACAGTTTTAATTTAAGCGATGAAGAGTTACTTCAATTGCCCTTATTACAGCAAACCACCCGTCCAAGTATTTGGCAAGAATGGTTTCAAGCCCATCAGCTTCAGCATTCCAAACCATTTGATGGTCAGCGACATGAACTATTTTCTATGCTTTCTGTGGCAGCCAGTCATGGCATGGGTATGGCACTGATTCCACAAATGCTGATTGAAGCAGAACTGAGAAAAAAAGAATTGGTGATTGCATCAAATAAAAAATTGCACGGTAGCCGAAAATATTATTTAGTCCACTCGAGCCAAGACAGTTCACCACAAATACAAAAATTTGTCGATTGGGTGCTACAAGAATTGCATCAACTAAGTTGAAGTAATCGCTATATTTTGAGTACAGTAAATTCGCTGAATTATTCGTTCAATACATGCAACCGTACGCATTGGACTCATCAATTAAAATATAAGGCTAAATATCTATGCAAAAAATTGTGGTGTTTTCAGGTGCCGGCATGAGCGCAGAAAGCGGCATCAATACCTTCCGTGACAGTGATGGTCTTTGGGAGCAGCATCGCATTGAAGATGTGGCCACACCTGAAGCTTGGGCACGCGATCCAGCTTTAGTACAGCGTTTTTATAATGAACGCCGTAAACATATTTTAGCCGCAGATCCTAATGCAGCGCATAAATTGATTGCTGAACTCGATGATTTTTTTGATGTACAAGTCATCACACAAAATATTGATGATCTACATGAACGTGCAGGCAGTCACAATGTACTGCATCTGCATGGCAATATTCGTTACGCAAAAAGCTCTGGCCCTCAGGCGCAATATACGCAGGAATTGTTTCCCATTGAAGGTGCAGATTTAAACTTAGACACCGACAAATGCCCTGAAGGATATCCTTTACGGCCACATGTAGTCTGGTTTGGCGAAGCAGTTCCTGCCTATGAAGATGCCAGTTTAAGTGTACAAACGGCAGATATTTTTATTGTGATTGGCACGAGTCTGGCTGTCTATCCTGTGGCTGGATTGATTCACGAAATCCCTGCCAACTGCCGTGCATTTTATATCGACCCGAAAGCAGATTATCAGCGTGTACCTGAGCAGTATCAATTGATTAATGCTGGCGCGAGTGAAGGAATGAAAAAACTTTTTTTGCAATTGCTTGCGCCATAAAAGTACATTTTGGCATCAGTATCGATCAAAAAAATGATATCGCCTGCTACTTTTGCAGGCTTTTTGCTGTTTATAGCCTATCTAACTTGGCATAAGACCAATAAATCACGGCATACACGCGTTTGGCATTCAAATTGCTTAACGGTATTACGTTTTATTAAAAAAGTAATATTGGGGCTTGGTCAGTATGGGTTATGTCGCAAGAGAGCTCAGTCCAAAAAGTAAGCTATTGCTTGGCTTAGGATCATTTTTAATTCCTGTGCTTATTTGGTGTGCAGTGAGTTATTTGCCATTTTTATGGCATCCGCAGGTGCAAATTACGCAGTCAGGCAGTGTGCCTTATTTTCAGGTGGATAGCCGTGTCGACAAAGCGGTGTTTTATGCCGAAGCGCAATCTGCGGTCAATGCAGGTTTAGCGCCACCTCAAGGCAAACTGGTCAATCCAATCTATCTACCTGCACCGCATGAAGTGGCAAAAGCGCTGGTTACGGCCTTTATTACTCCGCCTGCCCAACCTGATGCCCCATGGTTTCATCAAAGCTTATGGCACAGTATTAAAATTGTGTTCAGCGCTTTTTTTATTGCCTCTCTCATCGGTATTCCGCTGGGTATTCTTTGCGGTTTTTCTCAAAAAATATCACAACTGACCGAACCCTTTGTTGAGTTTTTTCGCTACTTGCCCGCCCCTGCTTTTGGTGCCTTAGCCGTTGCGATTTTAGGCATTAATGATGCACCTAAAA
The DNA here is from genome assembly GCF_013417145.1 of Acinetobacter sp. YH16044. Lineage (NCBI taxonomy): Bacteria > Pseudomonadati > Pseudomonadota > Gammaproteobacteria > Moraxellales > Moraxellaceae > Acinetobacter > Acinetobacter sp. YH16044. The sequence continues at coordinate 119,674 of NZ_VPEK01000005.1, read as the reverse complement.
TCGCTATTATCGTGATCGGTACGCTATTTCAGCAAATTCTAATTATTGCCAATACCACACGGATGGTTGACCGTGGCCTGATCGAAGCAGGTTTTACGCTAGGCACCAATAAATTGAAAAGCTTATTTCATGTGGTGATTCCGGCAGCGCTTCCTGACATTTACCGCGACCTACGTGTATTACTGGGCTGGGCTTGGACTTATCTGATCGTATCTGAACTGATCGGCACAACCTCTGGGATTACTTGGTTTATTACCCAACAAGCGCGTTACCAAAACTTTGACAATGTTTATGCCGCGATCCTCATCATTGGGGTGATTGGTTTGGTATGCGATGTGGTGCTAATGAAACTCGGTCAACGCCTATTTAAATGGAAAGCAGGAGCAAAATAATGAACAGCACAGAATTTAATGCCACCACTTATTTCGATGCAATTTATGCGCGCCCTGTCATTTTAGAAGCAAAAAAACTCACACAAAGTTTTAAACACGGCAAGACTGATCGCACTATTTTAAATCAGTTGGATTTAAAGATTCATAAACGTGAATTTATCTGCGTGATTGGCCCATCGGGTTGCGGTAAATCGACCTTTAGCCGAATTGTGGCTGGACTAGACCCATACAGTAGCGGTGAATTGCTGGTCGATGGCCAAGCCATTGAAGGCCCAAGCCCTGAGCGTGGCATGGTGTTTCAAGGCTACACGCTTTTTCCATGGAAAACGGTCAAAGAAAATGTGATGTTTGGCCCTTTAATGAAAGGTGCCAGCAATTCTTCGGCTGAATCCAGCGCACGCGAATGGATTGATATTATTGGTCTAGAAAAATACCAAGATCAGTACCCGCATCAGCTGTCTGGCGGGATGAAACAGCGCGTTGCTATTGCCCGCGCATTGGTCAATGAACCAAAAATATTATTGATGGATGAGCCGTTTGGCGCGCTTGACCCGCATACCCGTCAAAAAATGCAAAAACATTTAATGGATCTTTGGCAAAACATTGATATCACCATCATTTTTGTGACCCACGATATGGATGAAGCCATTTTATTGGCGGATCGTATTGTGGCGCTCAAAGCCAATCCTGGTGAAATTAAAGAAATTATTGAGGTCGATTTACCCCGTCCTCGTAATCCTGAACTCATGCTGAGTCCTGAATTTAAACAACTGCGCGAAAGGGTGGATTTCTTGGTACATGCGCAGGAAGACGAGCTCGACCCTGCATTGGAGAACTTACCGAAAATTCCGCGTATGACCCAAGTCAGTACGCAAAAATAACTGGATTAATCCCTCTTCATCTTTAGGACGGCCTAAATGATGTACGACAGCGTTGGACGGCCAACATTATAGGAATTGAAGATGAATGAATCTTATGTTTTGCCACTTGTTGATATTTCAAAAATGCAAAGCACGGTACTGTCAGAACGCTTAGAAGTAGCCTCTGCGTTGGATCAAGCCTGTAAAGATGTTGGTTTTCTATATTTAAAAGGTGATCAGTTCAATTTTGATTTTGCGACATCACTGATTCAGGTGGCAAAGCGCTATTTCCAACAAGATACTGCCAGTAAAATGCAACACTTTATTGGGCTGTCGAAAAATCACAGTGGCTATGTGCCAATTGGTGAAGAACAGTTTGTAGGCAACAGCTATGACTTAAAAGAAGCCTATGACATCAATTATGATTACCACGGCGAAACGACGGCATTTCCCTTGCTGGGCCCTACGTTATGGCCAGATGACGCCACATTTAAGAGTACGGTCTGTGATTATTACTGCCATTTACGCAGTATTAGCGAGCAGATTTTTCAGGCCTTTGCTTTAGCATTGAATGTAGATGAGCATTTTTTTGATTGCAAAATTACCCATCCGACCAGCCAACTGCGTCTAATCCATTATCCCTATAACCCTGAAGTGAAAGATGCCGAAGGTATTGGCGCGCATACAGATTATGAGTGCTTTACACTGCTCTTGCCGACGGCACCAGGTTTACAAGTATTAAATAAACAAGGTGAATGGATGGATATTCCATTGATTGAAAATACTTTGGTGATGAATATTGGCGACATGATGGAAATTTTGTCGAATGGCAAATATTTGGCCACCAAGCACCGTGTTAAAAAAGTCTCTGAAGAGCGCTACTCTTTCCCTCTGTTCTGTGCATGCAATTACGACACGATCATTGAGCCTGTACATTCTACTGAAGCGCCCAAATATCAGCCCCTAATTGGTGGCGAACATTTATTTAATCAAACCGCGCAAACCTTTAGTTATCTCAAAAAACGTATCGCTTCAGGAGAGCTAAGTCTTAGAAATGCTGTGCCATTGTCATCATTTGGTATGGATGAAAATACAGAAGCACAAGGAGCAAGCGCATGAATCTATTTCAGGCTTTAGCACAACTTCCAGCCAGCCAAGAGGTTTCAGGTCCTATTCCAGACTATTTATATGGTGCTTTTCGCCGTAAAAGCATTAGTTTTTCAAATGGTTTGACGGATGAAAAGACCATTGTGTATTGGTTTCAGTCACGTAGTTTCACCATCGATCTACGTTTAAAAAGCCAAGAAAATACGCCAGTGAATGAGCGTCAAGGCTGGATTGGTAACACCCTATGGGATGCTAAACAACAATTATTGTCTTGGGACGTTAAAGCACACTCAAATTATCAAAATCATGTGCAATGGCCAGAACCTGCAAAACTACATGCGATTGGCAACTGTATTTTAGAATTCTCTCCAAGCAATGCGTATGTCGAAGACTGGCGTCAACAAGTGCATGAAGGGTTATTTTTAGGCCTGCGCTTGAAGTCAGCTTTAGATGTAGAAAGCCATCAGCCATTGCAGATGGATGGCGGTTTAATTATTTGTGATAAGCATGTGGCCTTTGCACTGAGTCGTTTACCTACAGATCAGCAAACTGTTGCCAGCATCGATATATCATCTGCACCTACTATGTATGAAACGGTGATTGAAAGCTTTGAAGTATCCATCGCTGTAGATGGTCTGCATAAGCACTATACAACGACTTCATCTCAGCAAGATCAACCACTTAACTTTGATCATTTCAAAGTTATTGATGAAACACATTTAATGCAAAACGTCATTATTAATGGTCAAGCAATACAGCTGATGTTCGAGGTGGATATTTATGTTCCACATTATGCATTTCAGCGTCGCACTGATACCACGACAGAAAGTACAGATTGGTTGCAAAATGAAAAACAGCACCTCTTGTACCATGCCGTAGAATGTCTATAGGAAATCAATGTCGTTTATATATTTGCTCATCGCAATCATTGCTGAAGTGATTGCCACGTCCGCCTTAAAAGCCAGCAATGGCTTTACTGAACTAGTACCGATTATTTTTACCGTATTGGGCTATGCCATTGCACTCTTCTTTTTAGGTTTGACCTTTAAATCGATTCCAATGGGATTGGCCTACGCCATGTGGTCTGCTGCAGGCATTGTACTGATTTCTTGTGTGGGCTGGATTGTGTTTAAACAAAATTTAGACCTGCCTGCCATGATTGGTTTGGCCTTTATTTTATTGGGTATTGTGATTATTAATGTTTTTTCTAAAAGCACAGAGCTTTGAAATGTCAGTTTTAAAATGAAGTTTTTAAATAATATCTCTGAAATTTTAAAGACTTAAATTGCTATAGATAAAAATGCTCTAGCTTGCTGTTGCACACTAGAGCATACGTTTCGAATGAATTAACTGTGATCAGTCGGCTTCTATAAAATGCCTTTCACTAGAAAAAAGCATCCAACAATACATAACAGCACAGCAAAACATTTTTTCAGTACTGCTGGTGAAAGCGCATGCGCAGTTTTCGCGCCATATTTAGCCGTAAAGAAACTCATCACACTAATGCCCAAAAAGGCATAGATATGAATAAAGCCAATGGTATTTGGAATTTCAACTTGCTGTTGCATACCAAAAAACATAAAGCCTAATGCACCAGCAATGGCAATGGGTAAACCGCAAGCCGCAGACGTCCCGACCGCTTTTTGCATCACCACGCCATTTGCCGTTAAATACGGTACCGTAATACTGCCGCCGCCAATCCCGAAGATGGCCGATGCAACGCCGATACCCGAACCTGCTGCAATTTGTTTAGCTGTAGATGGTAGTGTTTTATTTGGATCGACTGGCTTTTTTGCACCCATAAACATGGTATAAGCCACCCAAAGTAAAAACACACCGACAATCATTTGCAGATGTAAGCCTGACAGCCAGCCTGCAATACCCGCGCCTGCAAAACAACCAATCGCCATAGACGGAGCTAAATTTTTAAATACAGGCCAAATCACAGCACCATTTTTATTGTGCGCCATCAAGGAGCTGATCGATGTCACAACAATCGTAGCCAAAGATGTGCCGAGCGCCAAATGCATAATCACATCGGGGCTATAGCCCATTTGGCTAAAAACAATATAGAGCAATGGCACAATGATGGTACCGCCGCCAACGCCAAACAGCCCTGCAGCAAAACCAGCAAATGCGCCAATAATTAAGAAAGTAATGAGTTCCACGAAATAGATACTTTTAAAGAGATGTATTGAAGAAGTTGACTGGTTTAAGCCAACTCCACTTGACCCACAGCATGATAAGCACGGTTGAAATACACCAAACTTTCCTCCTGCTGACTTTGCTTGATTGCAACCACACGGCACATAAACACACTGTGCGTACCCACTTCTTGAATCTGTTCAATCTGACAGTCAAAACTAACTAAAGCATCTTTGAGTATTGGTGAACCTGTTTCTAATACAGTCCAAGAACCCAATTTAAAACGCTCTTCAGAGTTTAATTTGCTTGAAGCAAATGCATTGGAAATGTGTTCATGCTGTGCGCCCAAAACATTGACAGACAGAACTTTATTTTCAAGAAAATGCGCATGAGAACGAGATGATTGATTCATACAAACCAGCAAAGTTGGCGGTGTATCTGTCACACTGCATACTGCTGATGCTGTAAATCCATGCATGCCTGCTTCACCCTCAGTCGTAATCACGTTGACTGCAGTCGTCAATAAAGACATTGCATTTCTAAAATCAGTTGCTTCAATCATCTCTTCAATCTCAATGGTCTATATGGCTTATCTCTTTCTCAGGTTTGGGCAATAGCAAATTTAATTTCCTTATTGCCCTTACATGAAACCGAGTCAGCTCGAATTTATGCGGTCAATTCTTGGCGAATAATGGCAGCGCCTGCGCTTAACGCATTTAGTTTGCCTTGCGCCACTTGGCGAGGTAAAGGCGCCATACCGCAGTTTGTTGAAGGATATAGCTTGTCGGCATCTACAAACTGAAGCGCTTTGCGTAATGTATTTGCTACTTCTTCTGCTGTTTCAACCTGATTGGTTGCTACATCAATGGCGCCAACCATCACTTTTTTACCGCGGATGAGTTCGATTAAATCCATCGGTACACGAGAGTTTTGGCATTCAAGCGAGATGATATCGAGCTTCGATTGCTGCAGTTTCGGGAATGATTCTTCGTATTGGCGCCATTCATTACCCAAGCTTTGTTTCCAATCGGTATTGGCTTTAATGCCATAACCATAGCAAATATGAACGGCTGTTTCGCATTTCAAACCTTCAAGCGCACGCTCTAATGTCGCAATACCCCAGTCATTGACTTCATCAAAAAATACGTTAAACGCAGGCTCATCAAATTGAATAATATCCACGCCTGCCGCTTCAAGCTCTAACGCTTCTTGATTCAGGATTTTAGCAAATTCCCAAGCCAATTTTTCACGGCTCTTGTAATGGCCATCATACAAAGTATCAATCATCGTCATTGGGCCAGGCAGTGCCCATTTGATCGGCTGATTGGTTTGGCTGCGTAAGAATTTCGCATCATCCACAAAAACTGCTTTCTTACGAGATACTTCACCCACAACTGACGGTACACTTGCATCATAACGATTTCGAATACGCATCGTTTCACGCTTTTCGAAATCTACCCCTTCAAGATGTTCAATAAACGTAGTCACAAAATGCTGACGGGTTTGTTCGCCATCACTGACAATATCAATGCCTGTATGGATTTGTTCATGCAAAGATAATTTCAACGCATCACGTTTTGCAACTAATAATTCTTCGCCTTCAAGTTTCCATGCTGACCACAATTTTTCAGGTTCAGCCAGCCAAGACGGTTTAGGTAAGCTGCCAGCAGTTGAAGTTGGGAGTAAAATGGCCATATTCGATCTTCTATCTCTATTTTCTTTAAAACGGGTGGTTTACACCCGCGTTTTCATCTATTTACGTATTTTAAAATTAAGCTGCGTCTGCATTTTCAATGCTAAAATTAGCAGCCCACTCATTCAAAATGTCTTGATATGGCTGGATAAAGTTCTCTTCGGTCCATTTGCCCTGTTTAACCGCCAACTGACCACGTTCGACACGGTCATACACAATACGGGTTAATGAGTAATCGCCAAAGCTTAAGCTTGGTTGATACACTAAACCTGCTGTCGCATTGGTATTGTAAATTTCAGGACGGTAGATTTTTTGGAAGCTTTCCATGGTGCTGATCGCGCTGATCAGTTCGAAATCTGTATAGTCGCTGAGCAAGTTATTTGCTGAATAGAATGCCAATGGTGCAGTCGCATTTTCAGGTTTGAAGTAACGAACGCTTAAGCCCATTTTTGCAAAATAGTCATCGGTACGTGAATGGTCATCATTGGTGTATTCCACACCTAAGATCGGATGTACATTTGCAGTACGGTAATAAGTTTTTGTCGTTGAAACACTTAAGCAAATCACAGGTTGTTTTTTGAATTCAGCTTTGAATACGTCTGAATTGATCAAGTGTTGATATAGCTTGCCGTGTAAATCGCCAAAATCTTCAGGTTTTTCATTGAATTTGCAACCGAGTGCTGGTAATACTACGCTGAAGTCATAGTCACGCACATACGATGAAAAACTGTTGCCGATCATGCCTTCAATGCGTTCATTGGTTTTATGGTCGATGATGGTACTTTTTAAAGTTTCAATAAACGGGAAAGTTTGACCGTTGCCTTCTACATCCAGCTCAGCAGAAATAATGTCAATTTCAAGTGAATAACGATCCGCATTTGGGTTATCACAGCTGGCCAAAGTGTTGAAGCGGTTATTAATCATTGCCAAAGTACGGCGTAAATTTTCTTCACGGTGCTCACCGCGCGCCAAGTTAGCAAAGTTCGTTGTTAGACGTGTATTGTCTGCTGGCTTATAGTTTTCATCAAAGCGGATGCGTTTGATTGAACATGCAAATTTATTACTCATGGAGATTGCCACCTAAAAATTTTATAAAAAGCTAATTTCTGTATGGCTTTATTTAAGCGTGAATTAAATAATGAGTAAAACGATATAAATTCAATATAAGCTGAATAAAACTCATGTTAAAAGTTTTAACCGCCCATAACTTTGTTGGCAGTATCCGTAAACTGTATTGAAAGCGATCGCTCTAGATGTGTTTCAATACAAATTGAACGCATCAAAGGATCAGGAAAGCTGATGAGAATTTTATGATAAGTATAACAAAGATAAGTAAATCAATGAGCAGAAGATAAATTTAAGGTGTCGGCTTATTTAATCTGCAAAATCTGATTGAATAAGCCCGAAATAAAGCATCGTGCGCAATAAAGCAATCAGCTCATAATATTGTCATTTTTCGTTTCACGAATACAAATGAAAGCAAATAGCGATACACATGCTGCGATAGATAAATAATAACCAACAGCGTACAAATCATAAGTTTGCGCTAACTTAGTGGCAATTAAAGGTGCAAATGACGCTCCCAAAATACTGCCAAAATTATAAGCTAAGGCTGTTCCTGTATAGCGGACTGAAACAGGGAAAATTTCCGATAAGATTGTTCCAAGCGGTCCATAAGTTAAGCCCATAATACTTAAACCAAGACACAAAAATACCAATACTGAAACTTCATTATCCGCAACAAAAAACCTTGAGAAAAATAATCCAAAAATCATGGTAATAATACAAATGGCAATGGATGTAATTTTTCGGCCAAATTTCTCAGCAGACATTGCCGAAATAGGAATGCACAGGCCAAAGCAGACTGTCGCAAAGAGTTGCATTTTCAGAAAAGCGTCACGGCTATAACCTAGTGCCGTTGTCCCCCAATTTAATGCAAATATAGTCATTAGATAAAATACAACCAAGGTACACACAGTTGCAAAAGTGCCTAATACCACTTTACCCATGTGTTTTGTCACGACATCTTTAAAGGGTACTTTAGCTGCAGTTTGCTTATCCAAAACATTTTGAAAAGCTGGAGATTCGTGTAGTTTTAGGCGGATATATAACCCAACAAATACAAGCAATGCACTTGCAATGAAAGGGATTCGCCAACCCCATGCCATGAAGGCTTCATCTGATAAAAAAGCGCCTAATAATAAAAATGAACTGGCAGCAAGAATAAAGCCGATTGGAGAACCAAGCTGCGGGAACATGCCATACCATGCACGTTTACCCTTTGGCGCGTTTTCAGTTGCAAATAACACTGCACCGCTCCACTCGCCGCTCAAACCAAGCCCTTGCCCCAAACGGCACAATGCTAACAATATGGGTGCGGCCACTCCAATTTGCGCATGGGTCGGCAATAATCCAATACACACCGTTGAAATTCCCATTAATAATAATGCGGTTACGAGCGTCGCTTTACGGCCAATTCGATCCCCAAGATGTCCAAAAATAACAGCGCCAATTGGACGTGCGACAAACGCAATTGAAAAAGTAGCTAAAGACTGCAGTAATGCTGCACTGCCACTGCTTTCTGGGAAAAATAAATGCGGGAAAACCAGTACGGCTGCCGTAGCATAAATATAAAAGTCGAAAAACTCGATTGTTGTACCCACTAGACTTGCAAATAATACACGTGTTTTAGAATTTGGATTGACCGTGGATGTTTTGTGTTCTACATATTCCATGAAAGACCATCATCATTTCGATAAAAAATCAAAAGATATAAATAAGACGCTTCTCATTCATATTTATAAAAAAATGATGACGGCTTAGATATACACTGAACGAAATATTTTTAGAACTTGGTTTAATTTTTGATGACTTTCAGCACAATTTAAACATTTAAATTGATGGGATATTTTTAGCATTTCGGAAGAAAACGATTTTTATCTCTCAATTTAAACATTCGAAATTTTTATTTCATTCAAAGTGATGAGTCTAAGTTCTAATAACATTGCGTCAGCGCAATTTATACTTACACTACTATATGAGTAAAATGATATTTCATCACAAAAAAATGAATTTAATTCATCAAACTAAACATTGAGAATCATTCATCTCGACATGAGAGAATATCAGCCTGGCAAGGGTATTCGATTGTTAAAATACAAGGTCTAGAATTAAACCCTACCACCATGTCAAACAAACTTGAACGTCAAAAACTGACTCTCCCAGCAGGTCATGACAAGCTTTTATTACACTCTTGCTGTGCGCCCTGTTCTGGCGAAGTCATGGAAACTTTAATTGAATCAGGTATTGATTTTTCGATCTTTTTCTACAATCCCAATATTCATCCAGTCAAAGAATATGAAATCCGTAAAGAGGAAAATATCCGCTTTGCAGAAAAACACAACATTCCGTTTATAGACTGTGACTACGACACAGACAACTGGTTTGAACGCGCCAAAGGCATGGAAAATGAACCTGAGAAAGGCCTCCGCTGTACCATGTGTTTTGATATGCGCTTTGAACGTACTGCATTATATGCGGCAGAACATGGCTTTAGCCTAATCAGCAGTTCATTGGGTATTTCACGCTGGAAAAATATGCAGCAGATTAATGACTGCGGGCATCGTTCAGCTTCACATTATGACGGAATAACCTATTGGGACTATAACTGGCGTAAAAATGGCGGTGCTGTACGTATGCTGGAAATCAGTAAAAAAGAAGAATTTTATCAGCAGGAATACTGCGGCTGTGTCTATTCACTGCGCGATACCAATCGCTGGCGCATGAGCCAAGGCCGTGACCGAATAAAATTAGGGGTGAAGTTTTATTCCAATGCGATGGATGAGGAAGCTTAAGTTCTGCACTTCGCTATCTTTCATTGATATTAATTTGATGTTGTTAAGCCCTGAAGTATTTACATTATTCAAGGCTTTTTTAGCTATATTCAACTTATTTTACTGATGTTATGCACATAAAAGTAATTTTGCATTTAAAAAATGATTTTTAAGCCGATTCGATGGAGTCTTACATCTAGGGTTTGAATAAAGGGATTAGCCTTCGGCTGGAGGTACTTTTGTTTCGGCAAAAGTACCCAAAACCATTGTCATCCGTAAAACTCGTTCACTACCGTCGAATTATTCAAAGTATCGCAAAAACATTTTTGATTAAAAGTAGCCCTGTCTCAAACACTTGCAGATGACTTTACCGCGTATCATTCTTTTATTTGAAGCAAACTAGCTTCTGATGTTACTGCGTAACATCAGTTATTTTAGTTCTTCAACCAGAGCTGGATAGATTGATCCATCTACATCCATTTCGGTTTTATAAATGCCATTGGCAACATTAAATTTATTCACGTGGTAGCTAGAACCATAAATCGAGTCAAAACCAGTTCCTTTTTTAAAGACTTGTTTGTTGGCAGCTAAATCCAGTAAATGTGTCCCGCCAATAAACTGTTCATATTGCGCAGGATCAACACCAACACGGGTCGACATGATTTTCACTGCATCGGCATGCGTTGCAGGGTCGTTGATGTATTTAACCGTTTTATCCCAAACTTGAATGATTTTTTTCCATTCTTCTTTGTTGGCAGATAAATGCGTCATATTGACGGTTAATGTGTCGTAAATCAGACCGGGTTTATCTTTCGATGTATAAATGATTTTAGAACCTGCTACCGCTTTCAGCGCTTGATTTGCGACCGGTTGCCACACGGCAATCGCTGCAATATCAGGACTCGCAAATACTTGTGGTAGCTCATTGGTCATGGTGTTGACTAACTTTACTTCAGAGGCTTGAATTTTTGCATCATCTAAAGCTGTAGCCAAAAGCAAATGATCAACCAAACCTTTTTCTGTCGCGACACTTTTACCTTTTAAATCGGCAAGGCTATTGATGCCATCTTTAGCAATGATGACATCATTACCCGCAGAATAGTCCGTCGCCATAATCATAACGCCTTTCGTGCCGCCAGAACCCGTGACCAAGTTGTCGCCATTGGTGACCAAAACAGCATCCAACTGATTTGCCGCAAATGCAGATAGTGAAGCTGAATAATCAAACCATTTAAAGTCCACATTGACACCGGCTTCTTTTAACCAGCCTTTTTCAATAGCAACTTGCCATGCGACAAAACCAGGCCAGTCGCTATAGCCGATCGTAATGGCTTTTGTATTGACTGTGCCTTCTGCTTGCGCGTTTGGTTCAGGTGTTTTGGCCGTATTGTCACAGCCACCTAGTAAGATAGCGGTCACAACGGATGCAGATAAGCAGGCTTTTTTGATCATAGTGCGATTTCTCCGATGGCATTACAGTTAAATTTGGTATTGGTGTACAAAAACGATGGTGTATTCGGATTGCTGACAGATTGAGCATTGTGCTTTGCACGATTTGGTCTTTGGTTACCTGCATTAGCATGTGCTTGCTGTTGGTCTGTGATTCGGTCTTTAAACTGACCTTGCGATCGATATAATTGGCCCATTTTAAAACTCCTTAATTCTTTGCATTTTGCGGAATTGGCGGCATTACAGCGTCCATCAACTCCAAATGTCCTTTAATCACACCTTTAAGTGCTGAAAAATGCTGACTGATAACTTTGAGCTCTGAACTGACGCCTTGCAGAATCATGACTTCTAAAATTTTGTGGTCATCGAGTTGAATATGCAGCGAGCTCACCACTTGTTCTAAAAACTGCTGCTGTAAATCTAAAAGCTGAATACGTAGCGCCGTACTACTTGCGTCATAAAGTAAGGTAAATGTGCCAACCATCACTTCGTTGCGCTGCTCCTGATCAGCAATCAGATGCTTATTGATCATGTCGACAATGGCCTGAGAACGGCTTTCATAATGCTGATCGACAATTTTTTGATCCAAAGCATCGACTGTTTTTTCAGGCACTGTAATACTGATACGCGCCAGCTTTTGTTTAGGCACTGTTTTTCCTTATTTTTTTTGCTGAATATAGAAACCCGCGCGGGCGCTTAGTAGCTCAATAAAAAACTGCTTTAATTGATGCAGAAATGTTGCAGATTGATGGCGGTTCATATGCATCTCCTGTTTGAGTAATACAAAATATTTATTTCGTAATATCGATAGAAATGCAGAATCTGTGCCAAGTGAGAAATACAAAAAATGATCGATTATTTTGTTCTTTTAACTTTCTTTTAGATTTTATTGTTCATTATTTGTGCAATGCATGCACTCGTAAAGACCTCTTTGCACTATTGCTGCAATGGTTCATTTGATGATGGACTATTTCTAAAACTTATTGGTCTTATTAACCAAGACCATTGTCCGACATGTAACAAACTCGAAGTTCAATTTATTTCATCAACATTGAACATCATTTATACTGATTGATCTTTCTATTCATCACTCAACGCCTATGAAGTATTTCAGCTGCGCGGTATGTTCTAACCAAATCTTTTTTGCCAATTCACACTGTGTCAATTGTCAGACTGCGCTGGGTTATATTGCCTCTGAAAAGCAAATGGGCTGTTTTGAAAAGCACAGCAGTACGTTATGGCTTGCGTTAAATCCTGAAATAAAGGGAAAACGCTTTAAACCTTGTCATAATTATCAGCATCATCAGGTATGTAACTGGATGGTGTCTGCCGACAGTGAAGAAATTTATTGTGAATCTTGCCTACTGACACATACCATTCCCAACTTAGATAACCCAGACCATATTGTGTACTGGGCGCGATTGGAACATGCCAAACGACGTTTTTTATATTTGATGCAGCAGCTCAATACCATGCCTCGTCCTAAACGCAGTCAAGATGACCGTTTTGGATTGCGTTTTGACTTTCTCATGCCAACAGAAAATACACCTGTCATGACCGGTCATGCCAATGGCATTATTACCTTAAATGCCAGTGAAGCAGATGTGATTTACCGCGAAACAACGCGTATAAAAATGGGTGAAAACTACCGTACACTTCTAGGTCATTTTAGACATGAAAGCGGTCATTATTATTTTGATTTGATCAAACATTTACACCCTGAACTGATTGAGGAATTTCGAGAACTGTTTGGTGATGAACGACAAGATTATAGTGAAGCTTTGAAACGTCATTATAATGACGGTGCTCCGCAAAATTGGGCGGATTACTATGTTAGTTCCTATGCCAGTACGCATCCTTGGGAAGATTGGGCGGAAACATGGGCGCATTATTTGCACATGATGGACACTCTTGAAACCGCCTACTATGCAGGATTAGTGGTCAAAACCAATAAGTCAGATTTGAATAATTTAGAACTGAAAGAGAACCCGATTGGCGCTCAGGATTTTGACCTATTGCTGCAACACTGGATGACCTTGACCTTTAATTTAAATGCGTTGAACCGCAGCATGGGCTTAGATGATGCTTATCCATTTACGTTGTCGAATCCGGTATTGGATAAACTTAGATTCATTCATCATAAATTGCTCAATATGACCTTAAAAAATCAGCAGCACAATTAGATTAAATTTAACACGTGACAGTGTTTGAATCTCAAATCAACTTTTTGGTATCACAGCATTCGAACATTAGCTTAGTTTGAAAGGATACATACGTAGTAATTTTCTAGGATTGAGCGCTGTAACACCTGCCCTATTTTTACTATTTTATAAAGGTTAAAATAACAAAAAATAGATGCCTGTGACCTTTCCAATGATGCCTTCCACGCATTTACCTGCTCGTTTCATGTGTATCATCAGCCTGAGTTTGCTCAGTGGATGCCAATTGGTCAAATTACAAGAAAATCAACTCAGTGCGTCACTAAATAATAAAACAGACAGCATATTAACCCATCAAAAGCTCAGTACATTTAGCCATCAAATCCTGTTAATGGTGAATGAAAGCGACCAATCTTGTTTAAATGCGCTTGAAAGCTGTATTCACAAAATGCGTAACAATGAAACTTTAGATATTGCTCAAGTCTATGCAGCAGCAAGTGAGCTGTACATGGCACGTGCTTTAAGCGCCGATCAAAATCCACAATGCAAAAAAAGCTTAAAACAACACAGCGGAAAACTCGCATCAAGCAAAATTAAAATGTGTATGGATCAGCAGCTTGCAGACTTTGATTTCAGTCTGCGTTACAGCTATGTCTATCTATTTAAATCCGCTCAAGCCCCAGAAGAACGCTTATTTGATTTGCGTCAGGGACAAGTCCGCACCTTTTATAATGTGGCTTTATCACGTCTGATCACCTCATCATTCACCCGCTTTGACTATCAGCAAATGCCTGAAAGTTTAATGTTAGGTTCATCACTTTATCATTTTAACTATGAGCATTATCCAGAAATCAAAAATGCGGACATTGATAAATTACTGTCGAGCTATAATTTTAATTTTTCAGGCTTAAAAACCATTAACCGTCAGGAAGGCATAGGCTCTGAATTTGTCTTAGTCAAAAAAGCTACGGATCTTTCTACTGCTCAGCCTTTTGTACTAGATCCTGAACAGTATTATTCAATTAAACCCAACCCCAATATCCATACTGCACGGTATTTATCTGTCAGTGCGATCGCAGAGCCTGCCAAGACCAATAACAGCATTAGCGAAATTTTATCGCCACAATCAGATTTTAAGGTTGAATTATTTAATCCCTATCAATTTAAAAAGGCAAAAATTGAATCCCAGTCCTACACGCTAACGGCCAATTATTCTGTGCCTTATGGACTTTGGTTAGCCGAAAATAAATTAGGACAATCTGGCTATTGGACACTCCTAAATAAGGAAGAACATTTGCGCATGCCACATGTGTTTATGTTAGAGCCGTATCAACCCCATAAAAAGATTATTGTCATGGTTCACGGATTAGCCAGCAGTCCTGAAACTTGGATCGGCCTGACCAATAACATTATGGGGGATCAAAAACTACGTGATCATTACCAAGTTTGGCAAGTGTTTTACTCAACCAATATGCCAATATTTGAGAGTCGTTTTCAAATCAATGCCTTACTCAAACAGGCATTTGCAACTGTTCAGCCCAATACGCCTTCGGCTCAAGATGCTGTAATTATCGGACATAGTATGGGCGGCATCATCAGTCGTTTATTGGTTAGTGATGCAGATATTTCCGCTCAAGCTATTCCACTCATGAACTATGAACAAAATACACAGTTACAACGTCATCCAATTATCCGCGATCGTTTTGTCTTTAAAGCCTTGAAGCCAGTTAGTCGTGCAATTTTCATTGCCGCACCGCATCATGGTACTGACTATGCAGACCGCTGGTTTACCAATTTGGCGAAAAAAATCGTGGTATTGCCTTTAAGTTTTTTAAATGATGTCAATGTTGAAATTCCGAATGCAAAAAATTCAACTATGGGCCTGATTAAGTCTGGGCCAGCAGATTTAAGTCAAAAATCACGTTTTATGCTGTTGTCTGCTGACATCATGCCAAATAAAGATATTCCTTATCATTCTATTATGGGGAATCAGACGCAAAGTACTGAACCGAGCAAAATGTCGGATGGCATTGTTCCCTATACAAGTTCTCATTTAGATGGTGCGGTGTCTGAAAAGATATTCAATGGTGGACATTCCATCCATGAGTCTCCAGATGCCATTTTAGAGTTACGACGCATTTTGAGAGAACATTTGGATAAATAAGCGAAATTTTAAGCGCGTTTTTTATGAACCCGAGCTCGTAGGCCGTCTAAAGTGATCTTTATCGTTTTTTGCCCTTTAACTTTTTCTGCTAAATGCACATCTTCCGAAAGACAATCATTCAACATTGTTTGTGCATTTTCCAAAATTCGGTTTTGACTTTCAGAACTACGATCCCTGATGAGGTCTTCAAGTTTTTTACCCATCATCGAATTCTATTTTGTTGAGAGATATCGGTAAAAATAGTAACAAAGCGTGAATGAATAATATTGTTCATATTGGTAATGTCCTAGATATGCAAATAACATACAAATAATGACCAATTTAGAGACCTTTTAAAAGACCTGTTTCTCGGTCTTTTAAAATTTTACATTCCTGTTTTAATGTAATTATATTTTGGTTGCAGTCGTGAGATTAAATAGATTTCCAAAGCATTTGCAAGGTAAGCATAATCTTGTTCAAAACCAATAGTTACAATTGCCCCTGCTTCTTTTAGTCTTGCATCAATAGGCCCATAAATATTTTTAGATTTATCAATCCAACGACAATATTTCATAACTCTAGCACTTAATCCATTTCCACGATACAAACCACCACCCCGAGAAGTACCGACACCTATATAAGTAATTTCATCATCTTTGACAAAAGCATAGACCCCTTGTTTATCGTAATTCGGGATTTTTCGGAAGTCTTTGTGTATAGATGACCAACTAGGAGGTAACCCCAATTTTTCTACACTCCAGTGATTTTGGAAGAAAATGTCTGTAAATGCTATTAAATTCTCAAAACGGGCTTTATGTGAAATCATTTTCTTATTGGAACTCCACCCAAATATTGAGGCAAAATATTGGTGACGCCAACCATATCAAGAATAAAAATACTTTCGATAATAATCATAGTAGTTGGAATTAAATAAGGAAAACTAGAAAGCATTAATGCTTTGAAAATATAATATAATCTGACTAGATCTGTTATTTTAAACTCTTTTGGTCGCTCCAACATTACTTTTAGATAATCTAGTCGGATATGATTCTCTGAATCTTTAACTGCATCATTATATTTTTCTTGTATGTCACTAAAATTAGTTTGTGTTTGTGGTAATCCCCTGAGAGTTCTAATAATGTCTTTGACTTTGTCACCACAGTCGTTTAAGGCTATCGATCTAGCATCATATCTTGCTGTTGCATTAATTGTAGAATAAACCAGTACAGCAACAGCGAGAAAAACCTGCATCAAATTAAGAACTTTAGGATAAAAGTTCAGATGAATATCTGTGTTTTGAATGAGTGGTATTAATATAAGACCAAGTGATAAATATGTAGCAGTGAATAAAGAGAATGTATTTTGGAATCTCAGTCTTTCTGATGCTTTATACCTACAATTTGCAGTTGTTCGCATACTATCATGTAGCATTTCTCGAGCAGTGATATCTGCCTTAATTGTTTCAATAGGATATAAACTAAATATCCATTTTCCTGAACTCATGAAACTGTTGATAATCTTTTTTATACAAGGATGCCAACGTATACAATCCTCATTATTATTTGTCATATAATAAAGTTCATTTTTTGAAAAAGATAAAACTATTTCAATTACTTATATTTGTCAATTTAAAAAACCGCCCTTATGGACGGTCTTTTTACTTCTCTCTCATCAAGCCACAGGTGCCAACGTAAACAACACCTGCCCCGTTTTCACCGTCTGCCCTTTCTCAATAGTAATTTCAGAAACCTTCATACGTTCAGGTGCGATAATTGGAATCTCAATCTTCATCGCTTCAATCACCGCAAGCGTTGCACCTTCTTCAACAATATCACCTGACTTGCATTCAATTTTCCAAATACTTCCCGGCATGTGTGATTCCACAGCACAACCACCGTCTGGAATTTGAACATCACTATCATCAGTTACAGCATCTAAGCTTTCAGAAACATACTCTGCAAGCCCAGCTTCATGCCAACGACGATGTTCTTCATCAAAATTGGCTTGTTGTACAGACTTAAATGCAGAAATGGATGCTTGGTTTTCAGTTAGGAAGTCATTGTATTCTTTTAGGTTCAGTATACCTTCTTCCACACGCAGTTTTAAACGACCTGCTTTAAAGTCCTCACGCATTTGCATGAGTTCAGTTTCAGAGACTTCATAAAACTTGATTTGGTCAAAGAAGCGTAGTAACCACGGCATACCTTGCTCAAAGTCAGGGTTTTTACGGTAACGAGACCACATTTGCGTGGTACGACCCACAAACTGATAACCCCCAGGACCTTCCATACCGTACACGCACATATACGCACCGCCAATACCGACAGCATTTTCAGGCGTCCAAGTACGCGCAGGATTGTATTTAGTCGTCACTAAGCGCTGACGAGGATCAAGTGGTGTTGCCACAGGTGCTCCAAGGTAAACATCACCTAAACCCATGACCAAATAACTTGCGTCATAAACCACATCTTTGACGGCTTGTTTGTCTTTTAAACCATTAATACGACGGATAAATTCAATATTGTCAGGACACCATGGTGCATCTGGACGTACCGTTTGCATATAACGCTCTGTCGCAAGCTGAGTTTGTGAATCCTCCCAAGCCAGTGGTAAATACACAGTCCGTGACGGTACTTGCATTTGGGTCACATCAGGCAGTTCAGCTTCAGCGACTTGTAGCAAACGCAATAAATCCAATTGATCAAGCTTGATCGAATCAAAATGGATTTGTAGCGAACGAATGCCCGGTGTCAGGTCAATAATCCCTGTGATATTTTGCTTTTGAACCCATTGCATGAGTGCATGAATACGGAAACGTAAGTTCAGATCTAAAACTAACTCACCATATTCCACCAACATGTAGTTATTGCCCGCAGGACGATACACCACATCCGGCAATCCATTCTGACCTTTTAAAGTATCAAGCACCGCATTTTTTAAGGTGGAAAGTTCAGGAAAAAATGACTCATCAAATGCCACAGCCTGCGTATCAGATGCTTCTAATTGCACATGATATTTTTCATTTAAAAGTTTCGCTTGATGATAACTCACAGGTATAAATCTGACTTTGTCTCCTGCTTTCAATTGACCAAGCTTCCAAAGCTCAGAATTAATCACCACGGCAGGACAAACAAAGCCTCCTAAACTTGGACCATCTGGACCCAAAATAATCGGCATATCACCCGTAAAGTCGATAGCACCAATGGCATAAGCATTGTCATGAATATTCGATGGATGCAAACCGGCTTCACCACCATCCTCACGTGCCCATTCAGGTTTTGGACCAATCAAACGAATACCTGTACGGCTTGAGTTAAAGTGAATCTCAAAAGTATTGGCAAAGAAGGTATCAATGTCTTTTTTAGTAAAGAAGTCTGGTGCACCATGCGGGCCGTACATCACCGCAATTTCCCATTCATGACTAAACGTTGGCACTTGTTCAGGCGCAAGCGCTGTCACTTGTTCAGATGTAAATGCCATGATTGGCAACATATCTCCAATCAATAAATTACGACCAGCATGACCACCAAACTGACCAAGGGTAAAGGTTGCTTGTGAGCCTAAATATTCAGGTACATTCAAACCGCCTTTAATGCCGATATAGGTACGGCAACCTGTGGCGATTTTTCCACATTTTAAAATCTGACCTTTACGCACATTCACGGTTTGCCACATTGGTACAGACATACCATCAAGCGTTGATGGCATATCACCACCCGCCAATACAATTTGGCTATCACAGTGGAATTTTAAACTTGGGCCTTGCAAAGTGCATTCAAGCCCTGCCGTGTTATATGCATTGCCTAACAATTGATTCGCAACATTAAGTGACAGCGGATCAATCGCACCTGATGGTGGCACACCCACATCCCAATAGCCCAAACGACCTGTGACATCTTGCACAGAAGTTTGAATGCCTGATTGCAACACTTCAATTTTTTGGGTTTTCCACTCAAATGTATTTAAGAATCGTGTGGTTTGCGTACCGGCTTTAAATACATCGCAGTTGATAATATTTTGTAGATATTCAAGATTAGTTTCAATGCCTGCAACCGATGTTTTGGCGAGTGTTTCGGTCATTGCAGCAATTGCAGAGTCACGATCATCCGCTGTGACAATGATTTTCGCAATCATCGGGTCATAAAATGATGAGACATTTGAACCGGTTTCTACCCAAGTTTCATTGCGTGCCTGCGGATCAAAATCGACATAGGTCAACAGCCCTGCACTCGGTTGGAAGTTTTTAATTGGGTCTTCTGCATATAAACGTACTTGAATTGAATGACCTTTCGATTCAAGTTGTGCTGTTGGTGCAATCCAATCCCCACTACCGAGAGTCACCATCCATTCCACAAGGTCTACACCAAACACTTGCTCTGTCACACCATGTTCAACTTGCAGGCGGGTATTCACTTCTAAGAAATAGAATTCCTGTGTGTCGGTATCCATCACAAACTCAACTGTACCTGCCGAACGGTAACTCACCGACTGCATCAGCCCAATCGCAATCGATTGAATATAAGCACGTTGATCATCATTGATATGTGGTGCTGGGGTTTCTTCCACGACTTTTTGATTACGGCGCTGTACCGAACAATCTCGCTCGCCAAGTGCTAAAACTAAGCCATTGCCATCACCAAAAATTTGCACTTCGATATGACGGGCATTTTGTACAAATTTCTCTAAATATAAACCTGCGTCTTTAAAGTTGGCTTGGGCAAGATATGACACTGTAGAATAAGCATCTTTCAGCTCTTCTTCATTCCACACCAAACGCATACCAATACCGCCACCGCCCGCGGTACTTTTCAGCATCACAGGATAACCAATACGATTGGCTTCAAGCAGTGCTTCAGCTTCATCTGCCAAAAGCTGACTGCCCGGAAGAAGTGGTACATTGGCTTGAATCGCGAGTTGACGCGCGGTATGTTTTAAGCCAAAGGATTTCATTTGCGCCGAATTTGGCCCTAAAAATACAATGCCTTGCGCTTCACACAGATCACAAAATTCTGCATTTTCAGACAAGAAGCCATAGCCCGGATGAATCGCTTCTGCGCCTGTTTGTTTCGCGACTTCTAACATTTTATCGACATTTAAATAACTTTGGCTGGCAGGACTATCACCAATAAATACCGCTTCATCAGCTAAGGTCACATGCAAAGAATCACGGTCTGCTTCGGAATACACTGCAACGGACTGAATGCCTAATTTTTTCAGTGTACGGATCACACGACACGCGATTGCACCACGGTTGGCAATGAGGACTTTATTAAACATGCTATTACTCCTCACCTTCACGGATGATCAGTTGAATTTTTGTTGGGTTATAGGCATTACATGGGTTATTCAGTTGTGGACAATTGGAAATGAGGACAATGAGATCCATTTCAGCTTTAATTTCAACATATTTACCCGGTGCAGAAATACCATCATCAAATTTCAAATGTCCCTCAGCGGTCACAGGCACATTCATAAAGAAGTTAATATTTGGGCCGATATGGCGCACATTTAAGCCATGTTTTTTGGCAATCGGATGTTGCGACAGAGCAATCATGAAATTATTACGGCAACTGTGCATTGGAAATTTGTCATGTGCATAGCGAACAGTGTTGCTTTCACATGAACATGCACCGCCTAAGGTGTCATGACGACCACAGTTATCGTCATGGATGGTGGCAATTTTATTGCCAAAGTTGGTGTATAGAGCTGTGCCTTTTTCTAAATAGATTTGTTGATTAATAGCCAATGTATCGGTTGCGCTATAACGCTCTTCACGGTTTAGGCTTGAAATAAATAAGGTATCGACAGCTTGATTACCTTCGAGGTCAACGATACGAAAATATTGCCCTTTTTTGACTTCGCACATCCATGCTTCACCAGCAGGACATACTTCGCTTAACACTGATTTTTCAAAATTTTGTGTTGGGTTTACTAATGCAGTCATGATCATCCCCCTCAAGCCGTTAAAGCGTAATAGCGTTTATTATTTTGAAAAGCACGTTGATTTTGCGGGCATGAATCACGACATACATCGGTATCAAGTAAAGGAAGTGCTTTGTATAAATACAATTGAACATCGGCAGGTGCATATTCCGTGCTGTTATCTAATGCATGTGGTGCGGATGATAAGAACACCAAGCAATCCATTTCAAAACGTAATTCAATCACTTGATCAGTATTGTCAGACGCCACATAGCTGAGCTTGCCATTGTCATCTGGCTGTACTTTGGAAAAGAGATTTAAAGTACTACTGAGGTCTGTTGCTGATAAGCCGAATTTGGTCATTTCTAGCAATAGACTATCTTTGCCACTTCGGTACATGTCATTACGGGCATCTTGAAAGGTTTGCGTGCCGAACTGTTTTTCGATTTGCTGTGCGGTGCTTGGCGCACAGAACGCATCATTCCAAGCATGATCATCTTTCACAATCGAGATCATGGCACGGCCTAAATCCGATGCCAAAATATGACCCGTACTTAAATATGCCGTGTGCTGCCCTTTAAGACTATCTGGCATGTTGTAGCGTTCAAGCTTATCTTCACTATTTACACAGTACAGTGCCACATTGGCATTTTGCCCTAGCGATTTAAGCTGTAATACTGCCCCACGCTGAATACGCGCTGACCAGTGGTGTCCACCCGGTAAAAGTTCAGTCCATAGTGCTTTATCGTCATGATAATGTATTGTGCTCATTGCAGCCTCTGCCTAATTCTTAACTGTTTACCTCCCGGGCTTTTATCCCTCCGTGCAGCTTTGCTTTGAATTAAAACGAAGCCGTGAACTCTCGGTCGCGGTCATACATAGAAATGTATCGGAACCCTAGATCACTTTATGATGTATGTAGAAATGCAAAGGCTGTGCCAATTTAGTATTACCAATTTACATAAACGTAATACTGCTATTTATTAGACTTTTTTTATAGTATTGAGCTATAGCATGACCAAATCGGGTGCAGCCCATGCACAAAATTGCTGCAAAAGTTGCAAAAAAAAGCCTAAAATCATTTTTGGGCTTTATGTAATGCATAAAAATTATTTCACCAATATCTCATGGAACATATGACGCAGCCATTGATGGCTGGTTTTATGATGGCAGGACATATGCCAATATTGCTTCACGCCATAGGTTGGAAACGCAATCGGCGCATCAAATATTTTTAAGTTACCGCGTGAAAGCAATACTTCACTCAAGTAGTACGGCACAGTAGCAATCGCATCAGTGTCTTGCACGACTAAGCCTACACCTAAATAACTAGGTAATCGCATTAAAATATCACGTTTTAAATCAAGGTTAAGCAGCTCATTTTCAATATGGTAGTGCCCCATCCCTGCATCAATATCAATATGCGACTCTGACAAATATTGCTCAGTTGTAATAGTGTCACCCGTTAATCGTGGATGATCCTTAGCTGCAATCACCACATAATATTGCTCAAACAATTTTTGCTGATAAAAGCCGCTTTCCAAATGCGGTAAAAACCCCAGTGCTAAATCAATTTCACCATTCGCCATTTGATAACTGGTTTCAGTGGTAATCGGTCGTACATTTAGACGTATTTGTGGCGCGTGTTTTTTTAGATATTGGCTGATTTTAGGCAATAAAACCAAATGAGAAACATCGGTCATGGCTAGAGTAAATTGTTGATCTGAAATGGCTTGATCAAAATTAATCGTAAAATTATTAATGGCTTCGACTTTACTCAAGGCTTCGCTGACTAAAGGAAATAATTGACGCGATAACTCCGTAGGCACCATTTCATTGCCGATACGTAAAAATAAGGGGTCGTTATAATGCTGTCGTATTTTATTTAAAATATTACTGACTGTAGGCTGACTCATCTGCAAGTGTTCAGCAGCTTGCGACACATTTTTGTACTTATAAACATGAAAAAAAATGCTAAGAAGTTTACAGTCCAATTCAAACACGAAAGATTTAGTCCCTAATTAAATATTGCAAGTTATGCTGTGCATCATCTGCTGAATTATACAAAAAGCCAATAACGAAATATTACTTTTATTGCAGATGAAACGCCAGTTTAGCCTGCTCAGTTGCATTTGGCTTTTCAACACTCCAATCAGTCAGCATAATAGACATAGCTCGAATTTGGATATCAACATGCTTCAAGGAAAAAAACTGGTTTGTTTTGATTTAGATGGCACACTTATCGACTCTGTTGGCGTGTGGAATCAGGTCGATGCAGATTTGATTCAACAGTTAACTGGACAAACCATCCAATTGGATTTCATTCAACGTGAACGTGACATTCAGCTGCAATTATTTAAAAACACACCAGACCCTTACTTAATGTACTGTAACTATCTAAAAGATACTTATAAAATTGAACAACACACGGCTGATCAAATCAAACAGCAACGATATGCCATTTCACAACATTTTTTAGAACATATCATCTTGCTTAAACCACATGCAGCGTTATTTGTTCAACAGCTCATTCAGCAAGGCATTCAGGTGGCAATTACCACCACGACCAGCCTGCAAAATATTTATCGATATCAAAAAAATATTAACATTTATCCAAAGCTGCATTTTGAAAATAGTTTTGATCTGATCCTGACCCGTGAAAATGTCAAAAATATTAAGCCGCATCCTGAAGTCTATTTACAGGCGATTGAACATTTTGCAGTTCAACCTGAAGAATGTTTAATTTTTGAAGATTCACTCATTGGTGTAGAAGCCGCAAATGCTGCGGGTATTGAAGTCGTTGCCGTGTATGATGCATATTCAGAACACGAAATTGAGCAAATCAAAAATAAAGCGGATTATTTTATCCATGATTTCTCTTCGGTTTTGAACTGAGTTAAAGTAAATAAACGTTCGCTTAAAAGTTAAAAAAGCAGCCCAATTTAGAGGCTGCTTTTGATATTTTGGCATCAATATATAATTGATCTATTTTACTTTTTTATAAATTGATCCAGACCCGACTAAATTTCCAGTTTTTTCGTCAATCGCAAATTCAACTGCACCTGTACCAGAGTTTACAGCGAGTAGACCAGATTCAGCAACAGATGCAGGTACAGGATTTTTCTTTTCAGATTTACCACTTTGTTTATCTTTTAAAGTATTGGTAATGAAATAGTTTTCACCATTTTTACTAATAATCAACGCATTTTCAAGCTGCGGATCTACTGCGGTATTTTGCCATGTTCCAGCATAATCAGGCGCTGGGCTTTGTTTACATGCCGTGAGGAGAACTGCGAGCAACATCGCAGAAAATAATTGAATCTTTTTCAAAATACTGACCTTCTTTGTCAATGAATTTTGCATTATAGAAAGCCTTGAAGAGAACTTTAGACCGTTCGTGTTGTGCAAAAGTTTCAAACAAAGTGCTGCTGTTTTTCTTTTGTCATGTTTTGAAACATTTGTAGTCTTTCATAATAAATAAGCCCACTTAATCGTGGGCTTATTTAAATATTTTCAATCTTTAGATTTATACGATTTGACGCATTGAACCAGTTTCTTCAAAAGTGGCATGCCAAGATAAAGCCTCTTTTAAAATATGCGGCGTTTGACCACCACGCTCACATGCGCGTTCAAAGTAGCTCAACAATGCTGCGCGATAATCTGGATGCGCACAGATTTCAATGACTTTACGTGCACGCTCACGTGGTGAAAGACCACGTAAATCTGCCAAGCCCTGCTCTGTAACCACGATATCAACGTCATGGTCAGTATGGTCGGTATGGCTCACCATTGGTACGACCGATGAAATTGCACCGCCTTTTGCAATCGACTTGGTTACAAAAATGGCAATGTGCGCATGACGAGTAAAGTCTCCTGAACCACCAATACCGTTCATCATTTTGGTACCCGTCACATGGGTCGAATTTACGTTTCCGTAAATATCAAACTCAAGCGCCGTATTAATCGCGATAATGCCTAAACGTCGAATGATTTCAGGGTTATTGGATAGTTCTTGTGGACGTAACACAATTTTGTCTTTGTACTGATCAAAATTATTCATTACATGCTGTGCACACGGCTCAGACAGCGTCATTGAACAGCCTGAAGCAAAATTCATTTTTCCAGAATCAATCAGCTGGAAGGTACAGTCTTGTAGTACTTCTGAATACATTTCCAAATCATGGAAATTAGAATGCTCAAAACCAGCAAATACAGCATTGGCAATCGAACCCACACCTGACTGTAGCGGGCCTAAATTTTCAGGCAAACGCCCTGCTGCCACTTCACCTTCAAAGAAATCAATCAGGTGCTGAGCAATCGCTAGGGTTTCAGCATCAGGTTCATCCATTTTAAACTGGGTATCTGGCAGATCATTCAACACAATAGCTGAAATCTTATCGGGGCTGACATTGATCCCAATTGTACCAATACGTTCACCGACCTGAGTCAGTGGAATTGGCCCACGGTTTGGTCGCGCTTTCGGCACATAAATATCATGTACACCTTCGAGCACTGGGTTAATCGTATTATCAATTTCAATAATCACATGATCTGCCATTTCAATGAAATTGGCTGAGTTACCACATGAACCTGTCGGAATAATTTGACCATCTTCGGTAATTGCAGTCGCTGCAATAACGGCCACATTAATGCGCGGTAAATTATGATGACGAATATTATCGGCCATTTCAGACAAGTGTTGGTCAATATACATGACCTCGCCAGCGTTAATGGCTTTACGTAAACCAGGATCTGCCTGATACGGATAACGACGTTCTATCGCATGCGCCGCATTGAGGCGACCATCGATACTATTTCCTAAACTAGCACCCGTTGCCAACGTGATACGAAGAGGATGTGAAACTGCATGATCTGCAAGTGCCAATGGAACCGTCTTTGCCTCACCTGCACCACCAAAACCACTTAAACCAACCACTGAACCATCTTGAATTAACTCAATCGCTTTTTCAGCAGACATTACTTTGTCGCGAAGGGAGAGTAAGCGAATGCGATCTAAACCATTCATAATTAAATCTCAAAAAATAAATATCTCAAAATAAACATCTTTTTTCGCCATCCCAGCGAACTGAGATAGCGTTTGTTATTGCTTATCTAAAAACGTACTTATCTAAAAGCTTACTTATATAAATTGAGGCAAATTAAATCAGTTCAACCGCAATTGCAGTTGCTTCACCGCCACCAATACACAGTGCTGCGACACCTTTTTTACCGCCAGTGCGTTTTAAGGCATGAATCAGCGTCACAATAATACGTGAACCTGATGAACCTAGTGGGTGACCAAGTGAGCAAGCACCACCATGAATGTTCACTTTTGCTTCATCTAAGTTAAATCCATCAATCGCCAGCATTGTAACCATAGCAAATGCTTCATTGACTTCCCACAGGTCAACCTCTTGTGCATCCCAACCCGCTTGTGCAAGCACTTTCTCAATAGCACCGACTGGAGCAATCGTGAACTCTGACGGATGCTGTGAATTTGTGGCATAAGCAACGACTTTTGCTAGTGGTTTTAAACCACGTGCTTGAGCCGTTTCTTCTGATGTAACCACCAAAGCAGATGCACCGTCAGAAATTGAGCTGGCATTGGCAGCTGTGATCGTGCCGTCTTTTTTGAATGCAGGACGCAGTGTAGGGATTTTTTCAGGCTTAGCACTTAAAGGCTGTTCATCTGTGTCAACAACGACGTCACCTTTACGGCTTTTAACGGTAACCGGCACGATTTCATTTTTGAAGAAACCGCCTTGAATCGCTGCAACGGCTTTATTGAGTGAGTTGATGGCAAAAGCATCTTGCTGTTCACGGGTATAGCCTTTTTTATCTGCCATATCTTGTGCCAGAATACCCATCGATAAACCTGTCTCAGCATCTTCTAAGCCTTCTTGAAACATGTGGTCTGTGGTTTTACCATGCCCCATACGATAGCCTGAACGCGCTTTTTCAAGTAAATATGGCGCATTTGACATCGACTCCATACCACCAGCAACCACAATATTGGCAGAACCAGCTTTAATCGCATCAGCTGCTTGCATCACCGCCTTCATGCCTGAACCACAGATTTTATTAATCGTGGTGGCACCCGTTGTATCTGGTAAGCCTGCTTGACGCATCGCTTGGCGTGCAGGACCTTGTTTAAGACCAGCCGGTAATACACAGCCAAAAATAACTTCGTCAATATCTGTAGGTTCTAAACCTGCACGTGCAACAACAGCCTGAATCGCCGCAGCACCTAAGTCTGGGGCTGTACAAGATGAAAGTGAACCCTGAAAACCACCCATCGCTGTACGTACGCCATCTACAATAACAATCATTTCTTATTTCATCCTGTTTTAAATCTTTTAACCCCAAGGAACCATGACTGGTTCCTCAGATTTTCCATCTTAATGTTTTTCACAGTGGTTTCGATGAAACCTTAAGATTGAGCGGTGAAGTATTCTTCAGATAGCTGCATGATAAGTTCAGAACCTGCTTTAATGCGTTGAGCACGGGCAGCAAGGTCAGGTAGAACTTTCTCAACATAGAAATCTGCGAGTACCAGTTTGTTTTGGAAGAAGCTCTCTGGTTTTGCAGCAGCAGCTTTGCTAATACGCGCAAACATATACACAAAGCTGAGTAAACCAACAGCGTGCAGGTAATCGACTGCCACCGAACTGCTAAAGTCTGGGGTGGTCTTAGATTGTTCAATAATGAATTGCGTTAATGCTTCAACTTCGTCAGAAACTTGCAATGCTGCAGATTTAACTTTTGAATCAGCCATGGTTGCAGCAAAGTCACGAATTTCAGTAATGTATTCGGCAATAAATGCACCATTACATTTCGTGGTTTTACGTCCAATTAAATCAATCGCTTGTACGCCATTTGTGCCTTCGTAAATCTGTGAAATACGTAAGTCACGAATGCATTGCTCCATACCCCATTCACGGATATAGCCATGACCACCAAAACACATTTGCGCTTCTAAAGTAGCTTGTAGGGCTGTATCTGTTAGGTAGGCTTTTGCAATAGGTGTCAATAAAGCCACGCGGTCATTGGCTTTTTTCACAGCAGCTTCGTCAGTTGAATATTTTGTAATATCCAGTTGCTGGCCAACATACACAGCAAATGCACGAGATGCTTCGTTGTTGGCGCGTACATTCAACAACATACGACGTACATCACCATGTACTAAAATAGAGTCTGCTGGTTTTTCAGGAGATTTCACACCTGTCGCAGAACGACCTTGTAGACGATCAGTCGCATACTGTGCAGCATTTTGGTAAGCAAATTCTGCAGCGCCAATCCCTTGGATACCCATCGATAAACGTTCATAGTTCATCATGACAAACATCGCCGCAAGACCTTCGTTTTCTTTACCAACGATATAACCTTTGGCACCATCAAAGTTCATAACACACGTTGCAGAACCTTTAATACCCATCTTGTGTTCAATTGAACCCGCTGAAACAGCATTACGTTCACCGACTGAGCCATCGGCATTGACATGGAATTTTGGAACGATAAACAATGAAATACCACGTGAACCCGCAGGTGCATTTGGCGTTTTTGCTAACACAAGATGGATGATGTTTTCACACAGATCATGTTCACCACTGGTGATGAAAATTTTCGTGCCTGTAATATTAAATGAACCATCTTCATTCGGCTCTGCTTTGGTTTTAATGATCCCCAAATCAGTCCCTGAATGTGGTTCAGTTAAACACATAGTGCCTGACCATTCACCCGTATAAAATTTTGGAAGATAGGTTTCTTTTTGCTCTTGCGAAGCACGGTCATTAATCGCCATACCTGCACCCACAGTCAGTAGTGGATACAACATAAATGATGGATTGGTACTCCAAATCATTTCGTCAGCAAGTACTGTCAACATTTTCGGCATGTTTTGGCCGCCCCATTCTTCAGAAGCGCCTAAACCAACCCAACCACCTTCAGCGAATTGTTTAAAAGCGTCTTTAAACCCTGTAGGCGTAGTAACAACACCATTACTAAACTGCGCACCACCTTCTTCATCTGCAGTACGGTTCAAGTCTAGAATAACGTTTTTAGAAAACTTAGCCATTTCTTCTAAAATGGCATTTGCAGTCGCCATATCAATATGAGCTAAGTTTTCATTTGACTGCCAGAACTCATCTGCATTGAATACATCATTTAAGATGAAGTCCATGTCCTTTAACGGCGCATTGTATATTGGCATTGTACTTTCCTTTTCTACAGGCTTTGTCAGCGTCTTTGACAAAGTACTTTTTTAAAGTTGCACGCTCCCGCACAAAATCATCAAATCAATTTTGTGTGGATTTTTTAAAGATCTGTTTTTTCAGATAGATATCTAAAATGGATATAGATAATGTGTTTTTACCGACAAGTGGAAAATAACCACCTGATATTTTGAGCAGCATTATTTTATTACAATTAAATAAATTTATTGAATTGACTAAATTTATAATTGGTAATTGATTAAAACCAAACATAATAGTACCTATAATCATGTTTAATTTAGGTTGGATTAATAACATAACAACCAAGACCGTTTTGTTAAATGCTGCTTTTGTTGTAAAAGCGAAAAGACAATAAATTAAAAAAAATAAAAATGGAATTTTATTTCAAAAAAATGACCTCAAGGGTTCAGTTTTATTGACATTAATTTTATGCTATGAATTCTATATGTTTTACGCACTCTACTAATGTGTTTATTTTTAAACCAATTTATGTAATATTTGAGACCATAGTGGAATGTAAGATTCACAAGATTTAGCTTAAGCTAGGCTTGTTCACCCTCAAGATGTTTATGGAACAGTTATCATGAGTTCAGTACGCCAACAAAATTTTCTCCTTCGCAAGGAAAAAATTTTAGCCATGGCAGAAACCCTGCTATTAGATAATAATCAAGACATCACCTTAAGTGAGTTAGCTTGTGAACTAGATATTGCCAAAGGCACGATTTATAAACATTTTAAAAGTAAAAACCAATTATATTTAGAACTGATTATCTTAAATGAAAAACGATTATTAGAAATTTCAAAAAAATATAATCATGATATTAAAACTTATGTTTCACAATATATGCTTTATAATATGTTGAATTCTAATCGAACTATATTATTACATGTCATTGAAGAACGTCTAACCAATAATGAACGTAAATTAAAAGAGTTATTTGAAGAGCTCTATCGTGTCCGTGAAGAACGTATTATTGAAATTAAGGACATGACCAGTGATTATTTAAAATCACTTGAAAGCGCAATGTCGATACGTGATTATTTATCCTATATTTGGACGGTCACTTATGGTGCATCCCTACTCCTTAATTCGACGCATTATCAAAAATCAATCGGTTCACGTGAACGTTTAATCAAGCTATATATTAATCAGGCGCTGATGACGCCAGATAAAATTTCAGCCGTATAAAATTGATTGAGAAATAAAAAAGCCGAACAACTTTTCGGCTTTTTTATATATTGCACAATATCTAAGTTATGCAATCACAGGTGGGAAACCATCTTCGGTTAAAGCGCTAATCAATTGCTCTGCACTAGCACTGGATTCAACCTCAACTAATTTAGTGGCTACATCAATAGTGACCGTTGCATTTTCATCTAAGTCTTTAATCGTTGCTGTCACGCTACGTGCGCAACCACCACATGTCATATTATCAATACGAAATTTCATGCTGTTCATCCTTCTTTTCTAATAACAACACTATAAACCTTGCCACGATTGTAAGGTCAAGCGGGTTTAAATCTTTGCTGTATGGCAGCACTCAGCCATGCCCGTTTCGATTTGATTTAAAATCGTACAGTCGGCTTGATCATTACCGGCACACCCATCGACAGACTGTTGCAAGATCTCAACCATGGCCTGTAAGTCTGCGATTTTTTGATTTAAGGTCTGGATATGTTTTAACGCCAATGCTTTAACTTCTACACTTTGCCGACTTTGATTTTTCCAAAGCCCAAGTAAATCTTTCATTTGTTCAGAAGAAAAACCCAAATCGCGCGCATGTCTTAAGAAACTCAAGGTTTTAATATCGGCTTCTGAATAAATTCGATAGCCTGCATCAGTGCGCTGCGCATTATTTAACAGCCCAATCGATTCATAATAGCGGATCATTTTTGCAGAAATGCCCGAAGCTTTTGCTGCTTGTCCAATATTCATCTCAAGACTCCTGAAAAACTGGCCCTTTAAATGCTTTTAAACGTAAGGCATTCGACACAACAAACACCGATGAAAGTGCCATTGCACCTGCTGCGAACATAGGTGAAAGCAATATGCCAAAGAATGGATATAACACACCTGCAGCGACAGGAATCAATGCTGCATTGTAAATAAATGCCCAAAATAGGTTTTGGCGAATATTATTCATCGTCGCTGTGCTCAGTGCGATTGCTGTCGGCACCATTTGTAAATTACCCGACATGAGCACAACGTCCGCAGCCTCTATCGCCACATCTGTCCCTGTACCAATCGCCATGCCCACATCTGCTTGCGCAAGTGCAGGCGCATCATTAATACCATCGCCGACAAAACAAACAACACCATGTTCTTTTTGCAACTGTTGTACAGATTGCACTTTTTGATCTGGCATCACTTCAGCGATCACATGATCAATTTTCAACTGTCGTGCTATGGCAGAAGCAGTATGTCGGTTATCGCCTGTAATCATGGCAACTTTCAGCCCTAAATCATGCAAAGCTTGAATGGCTGCGAAGGTTGTGGCTTTGATCGGGTCGGCTACAGCAACAATGGCAGCAAGCTGTTGATCGATCGAGACATAGAGCGGGGTTTTCCCTTCATTGCCCATGCGTTCTGCAAATGCTGAAAAGACTTGTGTTTCTAAACCGAGTTTATGCATCAAATGATCTGCACCAATATAAATGCTTTGTCCTTCAACAACCGCCTGAATCCCAGCACCAGTCACGGAGTCAAACTGTTCAACCTCTAAAAGTTGCACTTGCATCTCTTTTGCAGCGTGAACGATGGCATAGGCAATCGGATGCTCAGATTTCTGCTCTACAGAGGCCAATAACTGAAATACGCGATCTTTATCAAAAGCTTCAGTGACTTCAAAATCAGTTAGTTTCGGTTTACCTTCCGTCAATGTCCCTGTTTTATCAACTGCAACCACTTGTGTATTTTTGAGTTGTTGTAAGGCTTCACCTTTACGGAACAAAACTCCAAGTTCTGCACCTCGCCCTGTACCGACCATGATAGATGTTGGCGTTGCCAAACCCATTGCACATGGGCATGCGATGATCAGTACTGCTACAGCATTGACTAAGGCATAGGTTAAACTCGGTTCAGGTCCAACTACATACCAAACTAAAAAGGTGATCAAGGCCAACGCCATCACCACCGGTACAAACCACAACGTGACTTTATCCACCAAAGCTTGAATCGGTAATTTTGAACCCTGAGCCTGTTCGACCATATGGATAATTTGTGCCAAAACAGTATCTTGACCTACCGCAGTGGCTTGTATTTTCAAGGCCCCATTTTGGTTAATCGTTCCACCGACAACTTGATCACCGGCTTTTTTCTCGACAGGAATCGGCTCTCCACTGATCATGGATTCATCAATATAACTGTTCCCAGACACTACAGCACCATCGACTGGGCAACGTTCACCAGGCCGTATTTCAATCAACATACCTGTTTCAACATCACTAATCGGCAAATCTATATAGCTACCAGATTGCTCTACACGTGCAGTTTTAGGTTGCATGCCGACTAAGTATTGAATAGCTTGCGATGTTTTACCTTTGGCTTTCGCCTCCATATAACGCCCCAACAGAATCAACGCCACAATTACTGCGGCTGCTTCAAAGTACACATGAACCGTACCTTGCGGTAATAATTGCGGAGCAAATGTTGCAACACAAGAAAAACTATAAGCAGATAAAGTCCCGACTGCGACCAAAGAATTCATATCCGGGGCAAGTCGCGCAAGTGCTGGTATGCCGTGCTGATAAAAGCGTCTTCCGGGTAGGATTAACACCAAAGTGGTTAATATAAACTGAATATACCAACTATTTTGTGTCCCTAAATTATGCGCAATAAAATGATGAAAAGCTGGAATCATGTGTGATCCCATCTCCAAGATAAAAACAGGAACAGCGAGTACCAATGCGATGATTAAATCACGTTTGAGTAACCGAGCTTCGTCGGCTTTTTTTTCTGCCATTGTCGGTTGTTGCTGCGTAGCAATGCTAGCACTGTATCCCGCTTTTTTAACTGCCGCGATCAATTCTTGTGTTTTTGAAGCGTGAGCCTGAACAAAGGCTTTTTCACTGGCTAAATTTACCGTTGCTTTATTGACACCGTCTACAGCGTTTAAGGCTTTTTCAACCCGTGCCACACATGAAGCACAGGTCATTCCATCAATATTTAATTCAATATTGGGCTGTACAATATGAAAACCTGCTTTTTCTACAGACTTCGCCAATGCAGAATTTTCAACAGATGCCAATGCCGTAATCGTGGCTTTTTCAGTTGCCAAATTCACTTTTGCATCGATGACTTCTGGAACTATCTTTAAGGCTTTTTCAACACGTGCAACACACGATGCGCAAGTCATCCCTTCAATTTCAAGTTCAAGCTGCTTTTGTGCAACGCCAAAACCTGCCTTTTCAACGGCCTGAATTACAGCAGAATAATCCACATTTTTATCACTCTGAACATGTGCTGTTTCAGTGGCTAAATTCACTTGAGCATCAGTGATGCCATCGACTTTTTTTAAGGCTTTTTCCACCCGTGCCACACAAGAAGCACAGGTCATCCCTTCAATAGCAAGTGTGCCATCAAAAAGTTTGCGTTCTGTCGAATCTGTCATGGCAACATCCCAATCATATGTGCTTGTTTTAGGCTATAGCTTAAACTTTACCACAATGGGAAGGTCAAGTTTTTCTGACTCACAGCAAGGCTTTTCTTTAAGGTATAAAGAATTGCGAAGATTTAAAAACATAATCAATAATATTGAATAATGATTATTCAATTAGTTTATTTTTCTGATATTAAAACTACACCTTTCCTCATTATTCAGTAAGATAGAGATTCGTGACCACCAAACGAATTACTCTCTTTCGCATGTACAAACTGTCGAACATTTGCTTTAACTGCGCATATTTGTGTGCTTTTTTATTTTTAATTTTAAGTTGGAGTCAAGATCATATTGATGTTTGGCTCACTCAAGTGGTTATCCCTGCTGTCACGATATGCATACTCTTAGGCTTCCTGTTTAAATACATCGCTCGAAAGTTAGGACATGAACCGCCTAAACGAAAAATTAAACAACAAAATCCCAAAAACGATGATCAAGACGCGGCTTAAGACACGTACAAATAGCAAAATCATCAATAAAAAAGCCCATTCAATTGAACGGGCTTTTTTTCATGTCAGAATTATTAGTCAGCACTAATATCTTCAAATAAAACGGAAGAAAGGTAACGTTCACCACCATCCGGTAAAATGACCACAATGGTTTTGCCTGCATTCTCAGGACGTGCAGCAAGTTTTGCCGCCGCAGCCATAGCAGCACCGCTAGAGATACCCACTAAAATACCGTCATGAGTAGCCGTTTTACGTGCCCACTCAATTGCTTCAGCACTTTCAATACCGATCACTTCATCAACAAGGTCTAGATCTAAGTTACCCGGAATAAAGTTAGCGCCAATCCCCTGAATTTTATGCGGCCCAGGAGTCAGTGTTTCGCCTTTTTTCGCTTGGGCGATAATCGGAGATTCAGCCGGTTCTACCGCAACAGAATAAAGCGGCTGATTTTTCACTTTTTCAAAATAACTTGAAATGCCAGAAATCGTACCACCTGTACCTACACCCGATACTAAAATATCCACTTTACCACCAGTTGCTTCCCAAATTTCTGGGCCAGTGGTCAATTCATGAATTTTAGGGTTTGCAGGGTTTTCAAACTGTTGTGGTAAATAATACGTTTCAGGATGTTCGGCAACGAGGCGCTGTGCTTCTTCGACCGCACCTCTCATGCCTTTAGCAGGTTCAGTCAATACGAGATTTGCACCAAAAGACTTCAACACCTTACGGCGTTCGATACTCATACTTGCTGGCATGGTTAATGTAATTGCATAACCTTTCGCTGCTGCAACAAATGCTAAAGCAATCCCTGTATTACCACTTGTAGGTTCTACAATATGCATACCCGGTTTTAATAAGCCTTTTTCTTCTGCATCTGCAATGAGAGCTGCACCTACACGACATTTCACTGAAAATGCTGGGTTACGGCTTTCAACTTTAGCCAAGACCGTTGCTTCTGACTGAATCGCACGATTAATACGAACTAAAGGTGTATTACCAATCGCTTCAGCGTTATTACTATATACTGCGATACCTAAATTACTCGTTGCTGGAAAAGCTGAATCTGTTGTCATGACTATTTATCCCTTGTGTATTTATTGAATACGATCTTTAGATGATACAATTATTTTCAAAGTGTGCATGATGTTTTAAGCTAATGTCTTATATTTATGTGCATTTTGTGAAAGCTTGCACTAAAATCAAGCAATAAATTTAACTGATTAACTAAATTTAAACTTATAAAAATTAATGATATTTGATTTCATAAAAAACCATAGAAATTGTCTTATTTATTCAATGTATTAAGCCGTGATATCCGTATACTTGAGCTGTTGTTAATCGTATGGACATATCCAATGAATACCGATCTGGAAATCACTACTATGCGTGATTCTGCCGAATTAGTCGTGGGCGTTTTAAAGTCGCTGGCAAATACGGATCGTCTACTAATTTTATGTCATCTAGCACAGCAAGAATTGAATGTGTCTCAGATTGAAGAAATCACTGATATTAAACAGCCAACCCTCTCACAACAACTGATGATGTTACGTAAAAGTGATGTTGTGACTACGCGTCGTGATGGTAAGCAAATTTATTATTCAATTAAAGATGCAAATTTAGTTCAAGTTCTCAATACTCTTTACCAATTGTATTGCAACCAATCTTATAAATAACATTCAGTTATTTTAAAATTTCAAGCCAGACATGCTGTTCTTGCACCACTATAGATGAATCATCGCAATGGGCAGCAATTCAATATCTCAATTTACCCTCCAAACTTCTTCAAAATATCTATATTTATATCGAATATCCAAAGCTTTAAATCAGCTCATACTTTTCATTAATTCATTTAAAATGATGGCTTCTTAAATATCCCGTAAATAAGCAGCGATATTGAACGGTCAAAATTTATTGTACAAGACTTCTTAGCATTTTTTATGCATAATATATATGAAATTGTGATTTAGATAAGTTTATGTCAGATTTAAAACCTCATTTCTTACAGAAATTTCCTGCTTGGCAGTGGTTACAGCACTACAGCCCAGTGAAATTTAAATCTGATGTACTTGCTTCGCTGATCGTGATTGCCATGTTAGTCCCTCAAGGTATGGCCTATTCTATGCTGGCAGGTTTACCTCCAATCATGGGTTTATATGCCAGTATTTTACCGATGATTGTCTACGCCCTCATTGGTGGAAGCTCAACCTTATCGATAGGCCCTGTGGCAATCATTTCGATGATGACCTTCGCCACGCTCAATCCGCTATTTGAAGTCGGTTCGCCTGTTTATATTGAAGCAGCGACACTTTTGGCCTTAATGGTCGGGCTGATTTCTCTGCTGCTAGGTGTACTCCGTTTCGGTTTTTTAATTCAGTTGATCAGTCATCCTGTCATTAAAAGCTTTATTATTGCTTCGGCACTGCTCATTGCACTTGGTCAGTTTAAGTTTCTCGTCGATGTCCCACTAAAAGCCAATAACATCCCTGAGTTTGTTTTAAGTCTGTGGGAATACCTGAGTTTGACTCACTTCGCTTCACTCATTTTTGGTGTGCTGGCCGTACTGTTTTTAATCTATGTACCAAAAATGTTGGCCACTCAATCAATTCAATCTCGATTCGGCTCTACTGCCTTTCTAAGTAAAGCACTGCCACTGATACTCGTGGTGATCTCGATTGCATCGGTGATGTTATTTGACCTGCAAAATGTCGGGATTAAAACCGTCGGTGAAATTCCTTCAGGATTTCCACCCTTAAGCTTTCCACATTGGAACTGGGAACTGGTACAAACCTTACTGCCCGGTGCAACAATGATTGCCATGATCAGTTTTGTTGAGTCACTGTCTATCGCCCAAGCCACTGCCTTACAACAACGCAGCCAACTCAATAGTAACCAAGAGTTGATCGCTTTAGGTTTAGCCAATCTAAGCGCAGGTGTTAGCTCTGCCTTTCCTGTGACAGGTAGCTTATCTCGTACAGTGGTTAATGCAGATGCAGGTGCAAAAACCCCGATGGCTGGCGTGTTGTCGTCATTGCTGATTATCGTTGTCAGTCTCTACTTCACTGGTTTTTTCCAAGACTTACCTTTAGTGATCTTGGCGGCCACAATTATTGTTTCCATTTGGAAATTAGTCGACTTTAAACCTTTTGTGGATACATGGCGTTATTCAAAAGCTGACGGGATTGCGATGTGGGTGACCTTTTTCGGTGTGGTGTGTATCGATATTTCTACAGGTCTCATTATTGGCATCATTTCTACCTTTATTCTGTTGTTATGGCGCATCAGTCGTCCACATATTGCGGTGATCGGTTTAGTCGAGGGCACACAGCACTTCCGCAATGTACAGCGCCATCATGTCTATACCGCACCACATATTCTCTCGCTCCGTATAGATGAAAATATCTCGTTTTTAAATGCCAATACGCTTAAAGGTTTCCTGATCAATGAAGTCAGTCAAAATATTGACCTAGAGCATGTTGTTATCAATTGCTCAAGCGTCAGCTCAATTGACCTCAGTGCCTTGGAAATGTTGGAAGATTTAAATGCTGAATTATCAAAATTAGATATTCGACTGCATTTTTCCGAGGTCAAAGGCCCTGTCATGGACAAATTGCAGCACTCAAAATTACTCACGCATTTGAGTGGTCAAATTTTTCTCACCCACTATCAAGCCGTTACAGAGCTTGCGACAGCCAGTTCTGAGTACCAAATTTAAAGGCCTATTAGCTCACTGTTTAATCAATGCGAATTTGATAAACAGTGAGTTTTGAAGGGTTTACATTTTAATACACAAAAATATATTATAAAAAACAAAGGTTTATTTTTAAATTAAATTATTTTTTAAGCATTCCACATTTTCGTATAAAATACAGGGCTAATTTTCATCATTTTGTCATTGTAATTCTGACAAGGCTCTCCTATGTTTTCAGCATTTACACGCTTGAGTTTAGTAACCCGAATTATTATCGCCATTATTTTAGGTGTATTGGTTGCTTTTGTTGCTCCAGGCGTTGCACCCTATTTAAGTTTGCTTGGTGATTTATTCATTAAGGCATTGAAATCCGTAGCACCGATACTGGTCTTTGTACTTGTACTGTCATCCATTGCAAATTTCAAAGTGGGTAGCAGTAATTCTTACATTAAACCGATTATGTTGATGTACGCTATTGGTATGTTCCTTGCTGCTTTAAGTTCAGTAGTAGCAAGCCTTTTATTCCCTAGTACATTAATTCTTGATGTTGCTGCAGAAAACCTTGTGCCGCCAGGCAGTCTTGCTGAAATCTTGAAAAACTTATTATTAAGTTTTGTCGCAAACCCTGTTACAGCAATTTCTGAAGCAAATTTCATTGGGATCTTAGCTTGGGCTGTTGCCTTGGGTATTGCATTTCGCCATGCATCAGATACCACTAAAGTTTTCTTATCCGATGCTGCTGATGCAGTGAATAAAGTAATCCGTTTAGTGATTAACTTTGCACCTGTCGGTATCTTTGGTTTGGTTGCTGTTACATTTGCCGACTCAGGTCTAAAAACGCTTGTTAGTTATGCACACTTACTTGCGGTCTTAATTGGTACCATGTTCTTTGTTGCCTTGGTCGTCAATCCACTAATGGTGGCATTTATGACCCGCTCAAATCCGTTCCCATTGGTTTTCCAATGTCTACGCGAAAGTGGTATCACTGCATTCTTTACACGTAGTTCAGCTGCAAACATTCCAGTTAACTTAGACCTTGCAAAGCGTCTTGGTGTACCAGAGTCAACTGCAAGCGTAGCAATTCCTTTAGGTGCAACTGTCAATATGGCAGGTGCATCAGTCACAATTACAGTCCTCACTCTAGCAGCAGTTCATACTTTGGGCATTTCTGTTGATTTCAGCACCATGTTGATTTTATCAGTCGTTGCTACCGTTTCTGCATGTGGTGCTTCAGGTGTTGCTGGTGGTTCATTGCTGCTTATTCCAGTGGCTTGTGGCCTGTTTGGTATTTCAAGTGATATCGCGATGCAAGTTGTAGCCATTGGTATGGTCATTAGCGTACTTCAAGATTCAACTGAAACAGCCTTAAACTCTTCGACTGACGTATTATTTACAGCTGCAGTCGACCGTGGTTTAAGATAATATCCTGATATTGGATACTTTTTAAGGCGAGGCCATGCCTTTTCAGACTTTACCGCTTTGGATACAACTGGGTGCTTTTTTTCTCGCAGTGAATGCAGGAATGATTAATGTACTTGGACTGGTGACCATCTTGCACCAGTCGGTATCTCATATGACCGGTAATGTCAGTATGTTAGCCATGGCCTTCATTGCATGGCAGCCAACTACGATTATTTATTTGATTTTAGTCTTGCTCTGTTATGTGATTGGCTCATTTTATAGTGGGCTTATTCTTGGAAATAGTCATTTTAGCTTAACCAGACGTTATGGCGTCCCATTAAGCTTGGTGGCTTTTTTTATTGTCCTGTGTTGGCTACTATTACCCTATTTTCCACGTTATGCTTTGCTTTGGGCATGCGTGGCGATGGGTGTACAAAATGCAATGGTCAGCCACTATAAAGGCACCATTATTCGTACCACACACCTCTCTGGTGTTTTGACGGACTTAGGTTTGGCTTTGGGTTATAAAGCTCGTGGACTTTCGGTTGAGTCTAAACGTGTGGTCTTACATTTATTAATTTTAGCGGGATTTA
Source organism: Acinetobacter sp. YH16044 (assembly GCF_013417145.1). Taxonomy (NCBI): domain Bacteria; kingdom Pseudomonadati; phylum Pseudomonadota; class Gammaproteobacteria; order Moraxellales; family Moraxellaceae; genus Acinetobacter; species Acinetobacter sp. YH16044. Next base: position 78,951 of record NZ_VPEK01000005.1, on the reverse strand, counting down.
TCATCGGTGGCATACTTGCCAGTTGGCTTTATCCTTATTTAAAATTAAACGCATTCCTGATTCCTGCCGCACTCAGTTTAGTCATGAGCGCAGTATATTGGATCATCTATTTTCATTATCGACATATACACGATTAGTTGGAACGTACTATGGTTAAAAATGCATTACAGGCGCAACTGCTTAAAGCAGGTCTGGTCGATAATAAAAAGGCAAAAAAATTGTCTAAACAAGCCGTACATGAAAAACGTACCGGTGAAAGTAAAGATGCTGAAATCAAGGCGAAAATTGAGCAAGATCAGCAGCAGAAAATGGCTAAAGATCATGCTTTAGAGCAAGATCGTAAAGCAGTGTTGCAAGAAAAAGAATTAAAAGCTGCCATCATGCAAATGATTAATCAGCATAAAATTCGTGATACCGATGGCGAATCGACCTATCAATTTATCGATGATGCCAAGATCAAAAAGCTTTATATCAATCAGCAAATTTATAATGCCCTTGTTGCGGGTAGTCTTGTTATTGCACGTGAAAATAGCAACTATGCTTTTTTACCAAAAGAATTAGCCGACCGTATTAATGCGAAAATGGAAGGCTTTATTATTGTGAATAATTCTGAAGTGAATGAGCAAACCACGGATGAAGAAGATCCATATGCAGCTTATGTAATTCCTGATGATTTAATGTGGTAAGCATTTCATATCGCTAATGAAGCTCCTAATTAGGGGGCTTTTTTTAGCTCAACATTTATTTATTTTAGTTCATCAATTAGGTTATACCTTCAAAAAATCATTTTTAGCACAAAATAAGTAACATTATGGACTATACATGTCGTAACTCCGTAAAGTTTACGAGTATAAAATTGCTTATATAATCATAATAATTACAATAGTTTGATCATTAAGCCTTTCATTTACTTCAATAAGAGTAGGATAATTTTGGAAAAATTTCAGTTCATTAAAAATATTCAAGATTGGTCAGATCAATACCCTTGGTTAGAAATGCTGACATCGCTCAGTCTCATTATTATTTTTGCCATCATTGCAAATTTTATCGCCAAGCAAATCGTGGTGCGTGGAATTCGTAAGCTCGTTTCTAAAATGGCCTTTAGCCATAGTCAAATTTTGTCAGAACATAGTGTGATTAAACGCTTTGCTAACATTGTTCCAGCAATTGTAATCTTAAATGGCATAACCACAGTCCCACATTTATCTGTGAAGTTTATCTCAATCGTTCAAATGGCTTGTCAGGCCTTTATCTTCCTGACCATTGCTTTAGCCATTTCTGAATTACTAAATATTTTTAATCTGATTTATCAACGTAATCCAAAATCTAGAAACAAACCGATTAAAGGCTATTTGCAGTTGGTCAAATTGATTATTTTTTTGGTGTGTGGCCTAATGATCTTAGGTACTTTTCTGAAAAAAGATGTATTTACATTACTCGCAGGCTTTGGTGCTATGGCGGCCGTGCTCATGTTGGTTTTTCAGAACACCATTTTGTCACTGGTGGCTTCGGTACAAATTTCTTCTTATGATATGGTGCGAATTGGTGACTGGATTGAGATGCCTTCGCTTAATGCAGATGGTGATGTCATTGATATGTCATTACATACCATTACCGTGCAGAACTTTGATAAGACCTTTACCACGATTCCAACCAATAAACTGGTGACTGACACCTTTAAAAACTGGCGTGGTATGGCTCAGTCAGGTGTTCGTCGTATCAAACGCTCACTTTATATCGATCAAAGCTCTATTCATTTCATGACTCAGGATGAGCAAAATAAACTCAAAGAATTTTTATTATTAGATCAATATCTTGATCATAAGCATGAAGAGCTTGCTCAGTTTAATCAGCAACTTTCAAATCAGTCGCAATATAATCAGCGCCGTTTAACCAATCTTGGGACCTTTCGTGCCTATGTAGAATTCTACTTACAACAGCATTCAGGCATTGCCCAACACCAAACGATTTTGGTGCGTCAGTTACAACCCACGAGTGAAGGCATTCCTTTAGAGATTTATGCTTTTAGTAAAACTATTGCATGGAAAGATTATGAAGCGATTCAATCGGATATCTTTGACCATCTGATCGCAATCACACCTGAGTTTGGACTTAAAATCTATCAAGCCCCTTCTAGTGCCGATTTTAAAGCCCTCATCCAACCAAATGCCGATAAAATCTAAGGCCTAAACGTTCGTCTTCCCATGTATATTCGAAGTAGAAATTCTGTAAATTAAAAAAGTCACAATGGCTGTTGAATATATATGGGACTTTCGTTTAAAACCTACTCAACTATCACAAATGATTATTGATCATGCGTTGCAAGGAATGAGAGCGAACCAGATAAATGCCCAGAGCAATATTTCCTTAAACATATAATTCATCTGAAACAGCTAAAATAATTAAAAAAACCAGAACAAATACTATACAAATGTAGACATTTTTAGATACTATTTGTTAACAGTTGCATAAAAACGCTTCTAAAATAGGAACTTGATCATGGAAGGCCCCAATCAACCTTCTCGGAAATCAGTTAAAAACGAATCACAATTACTCATAGAATCAATGAATCGCACTTCTGCCAAACATACGCTCATACAGGCAGAAGCATGTGACTTAGAGAATCGTGTCCGTATTGAGCGTGCTTTATCCGACCCGATTGCACGTATTCCGGCACAGTTTAAAAATGCTTATTACAAATTTTTGTACTACAACCAAAAAGACTATTTAAAGCAGGTCAACTACTTCGCCCAATTGGCATTTTTAATCTATTTTTGGGCAGATCGCTATGTTCTGCCTGACATAGAAGTACTGTCAGGTGTGATCCGTATCATTGCCATTATTGCTGCATTTGGTCTGAATTATGTTCTGTTTAAATATATCAGACAGATTAAATTGCTCGATTTGATTTTACCACTCGCGACTTGCCTTTCTGCAATCCTCTGGTTTGAGATATTACTTCAGTCGCAAAATGAACTGGTTCATAGCTATCAATATGCCGCCATTATTTTGATTGTATTAGGTAATTTGAGTATACATGTACATTTTCGCCCTTCGATCATGACCTCTGCCATGATCTCGGCAGCGATACTTTTTGGTGCTTGGCGTATTAATGATTTTGGTGATTTTACGATATTTTTATTGGTTTATATTCCAGTGCTGTTGTTCAGTATGTATATCTGCTGGAACTCTACGCTAAACTCTCGTAAAACCTTTCTGAGAGCGCTGCTAGATGACTGGAACTTTCATACCCTGCGCAAAATTGCCCATACGGATGAATTAACCCAGTTAAGCAATCGTCGCCAATTTGTACATGCCGCCAATAAAAAAATCCAAGAAACCCCAATGACCGTCTGTACCAGTCTTTTGATTTTTGATGTCGATCATTTTAAAGCGATTAATGATCGATATGGACATGATGTCGGCGACCAAGTGTTATGCCAAATTGCTGAAATTGCGCGTAAAGAAATGCGTTTTTACGATATGTTGGCACGTTTTGGGGGTGAAGAATTTATTGTACTTTTGCCTTATACCGTCCCAGAAGATGCATTAAAAATTGCTGAACGGTTAAGACATAAAATGGAACAATACCAGTTTTATATAGATGGTCAATTGGTGAAATTTTCGATCTCCATTGGTGTTTCCAAAATTGACCCTAACCACGCCAAACTTGATCAGTTAATTAAACAAGCCGATATTGCTCTATACGAAGCAAAACGCCAAGGTCGTAATCGGGTTGTACATTTTAATTCTATGAACTTTTGCAGCCAAGCTTTTAAGTAAATAAACAAATCAAAATGGAGAAAAACCAGCGAATCCATTACACTCAGAGCTGAAGAAAGAAAGATTAATTACAGCAAAATTCTCAGGTTATCTGCATGCTTAAATGGTTTGAAAATTTAGTTGACGCTTATCCTGAACAGGACTTGAATAAACCATTGCCGACAAAATTTTTCCCCTTTGTATGGCAAGCTGCGACGGGTGTAAAAAAATACCTATTGTTATTGGTACTCTGTACAGCAGGTGTAGCGAGTTTTGAAGCACTGCTTTATTCCAAAATTGGCGAATTAGTCAATTGGATCAGTAAGTCTCAACCTGAAACCTTTTTACAGCAGCACCAGACGAATCTGACCATTTTAAGCTTTATTTTATTGGCAAATATCTTCTTTTCTTGCCTTCAAACCATTATTAAACATCAGATTCTATATAGCACCTTTCCAATGCGCCTACGTTGGAGATTTCATAACTTATTACTGAAACAAAGTTTAGATTTCTTCCACAACGACTTTGCAGGTCGTTTATCTGCCAAAGTCATGCAAACTTCACTGGCTGTACGTGAGTTTTGGATTATTCTTGGTGACATGTTGGCCTATGTCTTCATTTACCTGATTTCGATCACCGTGATTTTGGGTGCTATATCGCCACTGTTGATTGTTCCATTATTACTTTGGCTGGCTTTATTTATTGGTTCTGCATGCTATTTCATCCCAAAATTAAGCAAAATTTCAAATGAACAAGCCAATGCACGCGCAGTAATGACTGGTCGTGTCACCGATGCCTACACCAATATTCAAACAGTGAAATTATTTGCCCATGCGGGCCGTGAAAGCCAATATGCCAAAGCCTCAATGAAAGAATTTATGGTGACGGTGTATAAGCAAATGCGACTTGCTGCAAAATACAACATCGCGACGAATTTGCTGATCATTGTTTTATATGGTGGCGTACTTGGAACAGCCGTTTGGCTCTGGATGGATGGTCAAGCTGAGCTTGGGGTCATTGCAGCAGCGACCGCCATGATTTTAAAACTCAGTAGTATTTCCGAGTTTATGATGTGGCAAACATCTGCCCTATTTGAAAATGTCGGGACCATTCAAGATGGGATGAAAACTATGGGCCGCCCAATTCAGATTCAAGATAAAGCTGATGCAACCGACTTAAAAGTACAGCAAGGCGAAATTAAATTTGAAGATGTCAGTTTTGCTTATAATGATAAAAAGGTCATCAATCAATTTAATTTAACCATTCGACCAGGTGAAAAAATCGGTATAGTCGGGCGTTCAGGTGCCGGAAAATCGACATTAATTCAACTTTTACTCCACTTTTATGATATCAATCATGGTCGTATTTCGATTGATGGCCAAAATATAGAAGATATTACTCAAGATAGCTTGAGAAAAAATATTGCTTTGGTGACCCAAGACACCTCGTTATTGCATCGCACGGTTGAAGAAAATATTAAATATGGCCGTCCGAATGCGACTGATGAAGAAATGTATGATGCAGTACGCAAAGCGAAAGCTGATGAATTCATTCCTCAATTGATCGATTTACGTGGTCAACGTGGCTATGACGCATTTGTTGGTGAACGTGGTGTTAAATTATCTGGCGGTCAGCGTCAACGTATTGCAATTGCTCGAGTATTTTTAAAAGACGCACCAATTTTAATTTTAGATGAAGCCACAAGTGCGCTCGATTCAGAAGTCGAAGCTGCGATTCAATCGAGTTTAGATGATTTGATGCAAGGCAAAACTGTGATTGCCATTGCGCATCGACTGTCAACAATTGCGCAAATGGATCGATTGATTGTCTTGGATCAAGGACGTATTGCTGAGCAAGGCACCCATGAAGAGCTTGTCGCTTTGAATGGTATTTATGCACACTTGTGGCAGCGTCAAACCGGTGGATTTTTAATAGAACAACATAAAGTAGAATCAAAGGAAGATGAAAATGCTGTATCTGGAAGACCTTAAAGTTGGTGATCACTTTAGCAGTCGTGAATATGAAATGACTGTTGAAGAAATCAAGCAATTTGCCAACGCTTTTGATCCTCAGGAATTTCATACAGATGAAGTCAAAGCCCAACAGCACCCGATCTTTCAAGGGCTAGCGGCAAGTGGTTGGCATACTGCTGCTGTAACAATGCGCTTATGGACTGAATGTTTCCTTGTGGCTTATGGCTTAATTGGCTCTGAATCAAGTCTGCGTTGGCCGCGCCCAACACGTCCGGGGGATAAAATTCGTGTAGAAGTTGAAATATCTGCAATTACTCCGTCGAAAAGTAAGACAGACCGCGGCATTGTGACCTATGTTACGCAAGCGCTCAATCAGCACAATGACGTTCTTTATATGTCTACGACCAAAATTGTGGTCTTTTCCAAAGATTTTAAACCGAATTAATCCTTAACGGCCTACTTTACAACGCTAAGGTAGGCCGCTATAAATAGTTGAGCCTAGTCAGTTTGTCCAACAATTTTTGTGGGATACAACACGGAATCATGCCAATATAACCTTGAACAGAAGAAAAACCCGCATTGCAACGGAACGCTATGAAAACAATTAATTCCCGTCAGGATCAGGGTATTCCCGGAGTGTATGGATTGCTCCTTTTAGATGTGGTCTCTCGATGGGGCTACACTGCAGAAACATTATTTAGTCCCTTCGGATTAAACAGCGAACAATTGGCTGAACCAGATTTCCGTATTCCAACACCCATCGCCAATCAATTGGTAGAGCACGCACTACGATTAACTGGTGAGCCCACTTTAGGTTTTCATTTGGGCAACCAAATGCGCATCTCAATTCATGGTTTTATTGGCTATGCCATCATGACGGCGAAGGACATAACTGATGCCTTAGTCTTGGCAAACCGTTTTATTCAGTTACGCATGCCCTTTTTACAGCTTTTTTTCTCAACTTTTGGAACCAAAGCTACTGTTCAACTACAAACCGACGTTACGATTGAGCCTTTACGTACTGAGATTTCTATTGCCTTAATTTTTGGCATGATCAGCATGGGCAAAGCAATTACTGGTGTGGATTATTCTGCGGGAGAAATTGATTTTGATTTCCCTCAACCTGAAGGTTTTGAGCGGTTTATTGCCAAATATCCACGACACCAATTTAGATTTGATCAGCCACATCTCTTACTTAGTTTTGATAAGCAATATTTAACCAATAAATTGGTCCATGCAGACCCGATTGCCAGTCAAATCGCGATTAATCAATGTGAAGCTGAACTTTCTGCTTTGGGCGAACGCCACCGTATTGCCATGCGCGTTCGTGACATTTTAACCAACTCTGAGCAGCACTATTTAAGTATTGAAAGTGTTGCTGAACGGCTACACATGTCCGATCGAACCCTTAAACGCCAACTTGCTGCCGAAGGGACTTCATTTTCAACATTGGTTGACGAAGTTCGCTACCGTCATGCTACTTCGCTTCTATCACGGACTGATTTTACCTTAGAGCAAATTGCTGATGAATTGGGCTATAGCGATGTCGCCAATTTTAGCCGTGCTTTTAAGCGTTGGAGTGGTCGTAGCCCAAGCAATTGGCGTAAAGATCCGTACTTATAAGTCTTTTGTTTTACCTAAAAAGCATGTATAACTCATGCCAAAAATGAATTTAATGGATTTAAGGAGTTATCAATGAATCATCCTTCAGATTTAAAGTACGCAAGTACACATGAATGGGTGCGAATTGAAGGTGACCTTGTTGTTACAGGCATTTCTGATCATGCACAAGACGCATTGGGTGATTTAGTTTATGTTGAAGCACCAGATGTGGGCCAACATATCACTGCTGGTGAACAAGCGGGTGTGGTCGAGTCGGTAAAAACCGCTTCTGATATTCATGCACCGATTTCTGGTGTGGTTGTTGAAGTCAATCCAGACCTTGAAGATGATCCTGATTTTGTAAACGATGCACCTTATAGCAAAGGTTGGATTTATAAAATTAAACCAGACAATATGGCTGATGTAGATGCTTTATTGACCAGCGAACAATACGAAGCTGGTCTGTAAATATTTCTAATATCTAAAAAATCAGCCCTCAGGCTGATTTTTTTATTTCAATTTGATAGCTAAATTGGCTTATATACCATTTGCATGAATATGCAGCTTATATTTCTTCCGAAGCTTCGGTGCTTTCAGGTTCTTCTTTCTTTTCTTCAACCATACTAAACGATTGCGCAGCCGCTGAAGTACCATTTGCACGTGAACTTTTTAGTTTAATTTGCAAACGTAGTTCATTGGTTGAATCAGCATTTCTTAAGGCCTCTTCATAAGAAATTGCGCCGTCATTATATAAATCAAATAAAGCTTGGTCGAAAGTTTGCATCCCAAGTTCACGAGATTTTGCCATGATCGCTTTTAATTCATGAAACTCACCTTTCAAAATCAAATCTGAAATAAGCGGCGTGTTTAACATGATTTCAACGGCTGCACGGCGTCCTTTACCATCTTCAGTCCGGATTAAACGCTGCGAAACAATCGCTTTCATATTGCTCGATAAATCCATAAGCAATTGATTTCTTCGCTCTTCTGGGAAGAAGTTAATGATTCGATCTAGGGTTTGATTGGCATTATTTGAATGTAGCGTACCTAAACATAAATGCCCTGTTTCAGCAAAGGCAATCGCATGTTCCATAGTCTCGGTGTCACGAATTTCACCGATTAAAATCACATCTGGCGCTTGTCGTAGTGTATTTTTCAAAGCGTTATGCCACGAATGACTATCTACACCAACTTCACGATGCGTAATCATAGATTTTTTATGTTTATGCACATATTCCACTGGGTCTTCAACAGTGATGATATGGCCTGCACTATTTTCATTTCGATAATCAATCAGCGCCGCTAAAGAGGTTGATTTCCCCGAACCTGTACCACCAACCACTAAAACCAAACCACGTTTTTCCATAATCACGTGCTTAAGCGAAGCCGGTAATTTAAGTTTTTCAAAATTTGGAATTTCTGCGGTAATGGTACGAATGACCATACCTACATGTAACTGTTGCTGAAATACATTGACACGAAAACGCGAAACGTTTGGCACACTAATCGCAAAGTTACATTCTAATTCTTTCTCAAATTCTTTGCGCTGCTTCTCATTCATCAAACTATAGGCGAAAAGCTTTGTTTTCTCAGCATCAAGCGCTTGCTGCCCAAAGGGTTTCATCATACCTTGATGTTTAATACTTGGTGGAAAATCTGCCGTAATAAATAAATCAGAACCACCATATTCAACCACTTTTGTTAACATGTGGAACATAAAACGGCGTGCTTCTTCCAACAATTCAGCAGTGTACATCAACTTCCCCAATATAAAATTTCAAACACCCAAGCACAGATTGTCATTATTTCTGGCGCTGTATTGGGCTTAGACATTATTGTGCATAAAAAGTGTGACTCACTCAAACATAAAATACTGAATTATCAGTATATATTTTAGTAAATATGCCATTTTTCAATTTTTATATCACAGTAAACAACAAAGGATTTTTCAAAATAAAAGCCTTAGAACAATCAATATTCTAAGGCTTTGGGCTACATCAATTCAGAGTGAGTATGCTTTTGATTGTTAAGCACTACGTTTGATTTGTGATGCACGAAGTTCATTCGCAACCTGTTGAATCAAATCAATGGTTTTGTCCCAACCTAAGCATCCATCTGTTACAGATTGACCATAAGTCATGTCACAACTAATTTTTTGATTACCATCCACCAAATGACTTTCCAACATCACGCCACGCACTTGAGTATGCTCACGCTCTGCTACAATTGTGCGTAATACTTCAGGTTGCTTCATTGGGTCTTTATGGCTATTGCCATGACTACAATCGATCACTAAAGCCGGTAAATCGCCTTTTACTTTACTACGAATTTTGTCTATTTCAGCCAAACTATAATTTGGACCTGTATTGGAGCCACGTAAAATCAAATGTGCTTGTGGGTTGCCAACAGATTCTAAAATACACGGTAAGCCGGCTTGACTCATACCTAAGAACTGGTGTGGATGGGACGCAGATTGAATGGCATCTAGAGCAATTTGGATTGAGCCATCTGTTCCGTTTTTGAAACCAATACTGTATGGCATATGACTCGAGATTTCACGATGAATTTGTGATTCGCTGGTACGCGCACCGATTGCACCCCAAGCCAAAAGGTCATCAAAATAACCCGTCGCCATTGGGCTTAAAATTTCAGAGGCGATCGGCAAACCCATTTCAATAATTTGTAAGTACAGCTCACGTGATTTTTCTAAGCCCAACTGCATATTAGATGATCCATCTAAACTTGGGTCATACATATAGCCTTTCCAGCCCACTGTAGTACGTGGTTTCTCAATATATGCGCGCATCACAAGAAAAATTTGATCTGAAACCTGTGCCTGTAATTGTTTTAATTTTTCAGCATATTCCAAAGCAGCAATCGGATCATGGATTGAACATGGACCTGTAATAATCATTAGACGCGGGTCTTGACCCGTCAAAATATTTTGAATCGTTGCACGATGTGCAGCAATTTGTTCTGCAGCATGAACTGATAAAGGTAATTGTTGTTTCAGTTGATGTGGCAAGCTCAAAAGCGTTTCTTTTGACTGTGTAGATTTCTGAATTTCTGAATTTTGAGTTTGTTGTAAAGCTGTATTTAGCGCATTCATTGGTTCTATTCCTTTGGACTGTACGTATAAACAGTCCGATCTTTTATCTGAGCGTTATGGGACTTTGGGACTTCAGGGCTTTAGACATAGACTGACTAAAGTAAAACCAATAACCGTTGCTAAAATATGAATTATTTACTGTAAACATGAGATTTCTCCAAAAATATTATAAAAATCAAGACATAAAAAAACCTGATCAGGGTTGCCGATCAGGTATAAACTTGGTGGGCAACCTTTTTCATGCCCGAACGCGTTCAGGCAATTATCTAAACTGCCAAAAGTAATAATATGCGTTTAAGATTAAAGGTTGCTTTAACATCTTGATTTCATCAAAAAGTATCTGTCTGAAAATTAAAATACGCTGTATTCATCGGTTTGACAATAGTTTTTTGCTATTTTGTTGTATTAAATAACTCTACTGTCAATTACTGCGACCTATTTTTAAAATTTGATGTATTGATTAATAAATAAACATTTATTAGACTGCACAACATTAGGCTGTCTTAAGATTTTTTCCATTTATTTTTAATTCGAGTATTTGCCAATGAAGTAAGCCCTGTTTTTTTCATCATCAAATCCATTTTTTTGATGTGCAAACACATGGCTAATGACTTCGACTGCATTTTCTCAAATATTGTCTTTTTTATAAAGTAAAATTAGTTATTTGTATTGCGCATCTTTGCTATCGCAAGGTGCATCTATGACTCAAACGGCTTGTACAATTTCCAAATTAAGCTTGGAATTTCCATCCAAAACACTTTTTAAAAACCTGAAATTTAACCTCAATCAACAACAACTTTCGGCATGTGTTGGTCGCAATGGTTTAGGAAAATCTTGCATCCTTAAAATCTTATATGAGCAAAATCTGAAAGATCTCCCCTATGAAGGTGAAATTTCATGGAATGTACCACATGCCTATTTATCACAATTTTCTCGACTAGAAGCTGACACGATTGCTTCTGCACTCGGTGTGGAAGATTTATATAGCGCATTTCAACGTATCGAAATAGGCAATGCCAGTTTTGAAGACTTTGAGCTGACTGAAAACCAATGGCACCGTCCTGCACTATGGCAGCAACAACTTAAGCAGGCTTCACTTCCAACAGATTTAAATTTCCCAGTCGCTCAGCTGAGTGAAGGTCAAAAAACCAAATTGGCTTTGTGTGCATTATTTTTAAAAACTGACCATTATTTACTTTTGGATGAACCAAGTAACCATTTAGATGCATCTTCACGTTTCTGGCTCATCGATCGTTTAAAAAACCATCCTGCCGGTGCATTTGTTGTCAGTCATGATCGAGAATTGCTGCAACATGTAAAGCATATCTATGCTTTAAATGAGTTTGGACTCACACATGTTACTGGCAACTATGAAGACTATGTTCAACAAAATGATCTGCAAAATAAAGCCTTACAGCGTAATGCTTTACAGCAGCAGCGTGAGTTAAAACAACTCAAATTACAACAACACGAAACACAGATGAAAGCGCAAAAACGAGAACAACAAGGGCGTGTCCTACGCAAGTCAAGCACCCAAGCCAAAGTGTTACTTGATTTCAAAAAGGAACAAGCCGGTCAAAACCTCGCAACAGTTCAAACACAACAGCAGAAGCAATTGGAAGAAAAGAGAACCCAACTGCTTCAATCACAGCAACAACTTGAGCATGTCAAAGAGCAGCAATTTGTTTTTCAACATCGCGCTGAAAAAACTGGAGAAATCTTAAGAGTTAAACATTTTCATAGCAAAATATCTCAGCACCAGCCTTTTGACTTGGCCTTACAGGCAGGTGAAAAAATTCATTTAAAAGGAAAAAATGGTATTGGTAAATCTACATTTCTAAAGTATCTGAGTCAGACCACATCACAGTCTAGCCATGAAACGTTTTTGTCTGTGCATACCCTGTATTTAGATCAAAACTTGAGTAATTTATCACCTGAACTGAGTGTTTTGGACAATTTGGCAAAGTTTAATCCTGAGGTTTCGTCAACGGAATGGCGTAATCAACTCGGTCAACTTAGAATCCGTGGTCAAAAAGCGGAACTGCCATTTCACTGTTTAAGTGGTGGTGAGCGTTTAAAAGTGACCTTGTTAGGCTTAAATTATTTAACACCGAATATTGAGCTTTTATTGTTAGATGAACCTGAAAATCACTTAGATATAGAGTCTAGAATGTTATTGGCTCAAGCCATTCAGCATTATACAGGTGCGGTGATCCTCGTTTCACATGATGCATATTTTGTAGAATCTTGTGGCATTCAGAATAGCGTGCAATTAGTTGAATAACTCTCGCTCGCTAGATATATCTAAAAAAAGCCAAAGTAGATGAACGCTACTTTGGCGAATTTAATGCTTTAGAAATCATCCATTGGAAGCATTAAGGGCAATATTGCTAAACAATACTGTATTTTAACGCCCGATTTTCTTCATGATTTTTTGTTTAACATGCTGCTGAAGTGATGCTGAGCGTTCCTTGAGCTCGGCTCTCCAGTCATTCGGCACTGAGCATTTCGCGAGGCGAACCCAAACGCTGGCAAACTGTTTGATAAAACTGGCTTCATTGTAGTGAATACCATATTCCTCACAAAGTGCTTTAATTTTAGGTGCGGCTTCTGCATAGCGGTTTGCAGGCATATCAGGGAATAAATGGTGTTCAATTTGGTGACTCAAATTACCACTGAGTATATGCAACCATTGTGTTCCACTAAAATTACTGGAGCCACGAATTTGACGGAGATACCACTCTGCTCGAGTTTCATTTTCGGTATTGTCCATCTCAAAGTTTTCCGCATCTTCAGTAAAATGGCCATTAAAGATGACAGCGGAAGCCCATAAGCTACGAATCACGTTGGCTACAGCATTTCCTGCAAATACAGGAATCGCATTGGGACCTGCAATAAGCGGGAAAAATACATAATCTTTAATCACTTGGCGCTTAATTTTCTGACGCACATCGGCTGCTTCATGCCATACATCTTTCCAAGTTTTGGTTTTATACGCAATAACATCTTCTAAATGTAAACGTTGGATACCGACATACCACTCAAAGAAAACCATGAGTTGGGCAGCCAGTGGAATATTAAAAAGGAAACGTGGCTCCCACTTTTGCGATTCACTCACACGGATTAAGCCATAACCGACATCATGGTCCATCCCCACAATATTGGTATAGGTGTGATGCACATAGTTATGGGTATATTTCCAGTCTTGGCCCGTGGCGATGGTATCCCAATCATAATTAGCACCATTTAAGCTTGGGTCATTTAACCAATCAAACTGACCATGCATCACATTGTGTCCGAGTTCCATGTTCTCTACGATTTTAGAAATACCCAATAAACCCGTACCCAGTAACCACACTGGTGGAATCCAACCTGCAAACATCAACATGCCACGAGATGCGATCTCGCTATAACGGACAAAATTGCGAATTTTATAAATATACGCTGCATCTTTTTCACCTACACTCTGCATGATTTCACGTCGTATTTGCTCAACTTTTTCGCCAAATTCAGCAGTTTGTTCGGGTGATAAATAACGTGACTTACTATTCGAACTAATATATATCGATTGATTCATGATGATACCCCTGATTTGTTTTTATGCGGCTTGGGTTAGAGTTGAATGCGTACAGGTGAAATTGCCTGAGAGACACATAATTTGATTTGTGTGTTATTCGCATGATCAATTTCGCCAGTGAGTAAGTTTTTCACTGAACCCTGTAATTTGGTACACGAACAGGTATTACAAATACCCATCCGACAGCCATGCGCAGGTTTTAAACCAGCTTTTTCAGCACTTTCTAGTAAATTACCCTCTGCCAAAAAATCTTGCTGGGCTAAACTAAAAGTGACAGGTTGAGCAGGTACTGAATCATCAGCAATCATTTGAAAATATTCAGTATTTAAATACTCTGAAAGCTTGAACTCACGATACAGTTGCTCAATGCTTTGCATCATTGGCGCTGCACCACAGGCATAGCAATATCGCTGCTTAAAATCAGGGACCATGTGATTTAGCACCTCTGGTGTGATATGCAATTTGGTTTTCAGCGTATTAATCGCATGTAAGTGTGCATGGTTTGATTGCTTCGCTAGTTGAATCAATTCATCCAAATACGCATCATCTCGATTGAAGTAAATCAGGTCAACCGTACGCCCAAGCTGAATCGCTTGTTTAAACAAAGCCATGATTGAGGTAATACCACTACCTGAAGCAAGCAGTAAAATTGGTCGATCCGAATTTAGCTTTAGGCCAAACTCACCTTGCGGTTGCGATAATTCAACAACATCACCTGTTTTTAATTGCGTCAGGTAGTTGGACACTTTGCCTTGTTGTTTGACTGCGATGACCACATGACCTGATGTATTGATTTCGACGATGCTATAGCTACGTTGATGACGTACACCATCTTTGACCACTGTCACTAGAATACATTGGCCTGGTCGATAGTTTGCTGCTTTAAAGTTGTGATTCGCTAAAAAACTCAGTTCATAAAACCCGATCCCCACACAACGTGATTTGACTAATTGTGCTTTTACACGTTTGTAGGCCCAAATTACATCAAATTTTTCTGCAATAAAATCAATAAAATCTTCCCGAATCCACTCAGGCTTGTAACTTGTAGTTGTCATTTTTTGCCTCGGATAATGCATTAATATACATTTGTTTTTTAAATTATGCTTACATTAAGTTTAGTGCTAATTCCCCACCATGTGAATTCGGGACAAAATCTATCATTTGGCATTTTTTATCATTTTATGTCTAACAATCTGTCACTTTTTGCAAATCCAAATTTGAAGTTCTGATTTGTCGTAACAACACAAATAAAAAAAACTAGGCCAAAGCCTAGTTTTTAAAACAGTGAAAATTAACGCATTAATATTTAATGATTAGTAGATAAATCAATAATATTTAAATCAATGTTTAGTCTTCAAAATGCACAACAGAGCGAATTGATTTACCTTCATGCATTAAATCAAACGCTTCATTGATTTTATCCAACCCCATGGTATGGGTCACGAATGGTTCAAGTTTGATCTCACCTGACATGGCTTCTTCTACCATACCCGGTAATTGTGAACGACCTTTAACACCACCGAATGCAGTGCCTTTCCAAGTACGACCAGTAACCAATTGGAATGGACGGGTTGAAATTTCTTGACCTGCACCTGCCACACCAATAATCACAGATTGACCCCAACCACGGTGAGCACATTCCAAAGCAGAGCGCATCACATTGGTATTGCCAATACATTCAAATGAATGGTCGACGCCCCAGCCCGTCATTTCTACAATCACTTCCTGTACAGGACGTTCATAATCTTTTGGATTAACAAAATCTGTAGCGCCAAATTCTTCAGCCAGTTTGAATTTGTCAGGATTGGTATCTACGGCAATGATACGACCTGCTTTGGCTTTTTTAGCACCTTGTACCACAGCCAAACCAATACCACCTAAACCAAAGACTGCAACTGAGTCACCTTCCTGAACTTTAGCGGTGTTTTTAACTGCACCTAAACCAGTAGTTACGCCGCAACCCAACAAACATACATGTTCATGGTTCGCTTCAGGGTTAATTTTTGCCAAAGACACTTCTGCAACCACAGTATATTCAGAGAATGTTGAACAGCCCATATAGTGATAAATCGGCTGACCATTATACGAAAAACGTGTTGTGCCATCCGGCATTAAACCTTTCCCTTGTGTTGCTCGTACAGATACACAAAGATTCGTTTTACCCGATTTACAGAATAAACATTCACCACATTCTGCGGTATAAAGCGGTATAACATGATCCCCTGGTTGCACTGAAGTCACACCTTCACCGACTTCAACCACAACACCTGCACCTTCATGCCCTAAAATTGCTGGAAATACGCCTTCAGGATCATCACCTGACAATGTAAATGCATCTGTATGACACACACCTGTATGGCTAATTTTGACTAAAACCTCACCTGCTTTAGGTGGTGCCACATCAATTTCAACAATTTCTAAAGGCTGACCCGGTCCAAAAGCAACGGCTGCACGTGATTTCATGTCTAAAAACATCCTGTATGGCTTATATTAACAGATGAGTTACAGTAACCTCTTTTTAAGCCTAGATACAACCTTAAAACATGATGTTATGATGAATTTTTCAAGGAATGATTAATGCTATTCGAATGATACAATTACGTGAAATAAGTTGTACTGTCGGTTTAACTGTTTCGATCAACCTATTAACTGGATGCAGCTTACCTAGCAATCAGTCAAAAAAAGATGTCCCTATACAATCACATGCAGAAAAATGGATTACGTCTGCTACGGATTTAGAAAAATTACAACAAAAACAAACGGCTTATTTAGCCTTAGATGATGCCTTCTTAAGTATTGCATCTCGCCTGCATTTGATTCGAAACGCAAAATACACCATCGATTTGCAATATTATATTTGGGAAAATGATGCTATTGGGCATCTGATGTTTCAAGAATTACTGCATGCCGCTGACCGTGGGGTAAAAGTAAGGCTACTAATTGATGATCAAAACGGGACGAAACTCGATCCGACCTTACAATCCCTTTCAGCTCATCCCAACATTTCAATCAAACTGTTTAATCCCTATAAATTCAGAAAATTACGTGTCATTGATTATGCATTTCGCTTAAAGCATATTAACCATCGTATGCATAATAAATTAATTGTTGCCGATGGTTTTATAGGCGTAACTGGTGGTCGTAACATCAGTAATGAATATTTTGATGCCAGTGAAAGTTTTCAATTTACAGATTTGGATATCCTTTTCTATGGGGAAGCCATTCAACAAGCCAATCAAGTGTTTTTGAACTTTTGGAATGATGATTTAAGTTATTCTGTTCAGCAATGGATTAGTGCAGGTACAAAAGAAGACTTAAATCAATTAAGACAAACGTACCAAGAAAACTCTACAACGTTGACTAAAGATCAACAGCGCATTAACTATGCACAGCAACAACTGGCGGCTCAGCTTAAACTTAGACCGGTGAACTGGGCCGAAGCACATTTCATTGCGGATAGTCCGAATAAAATTCGTGGTGAGGCTAAAGAGCAAGAATTAATTTATAACCAATTTTCGACCTTAATGGGACAGCCCAAGGAACGCATGGAATTGGTTTCAGCTTATTTTGTTCCCACGCAACAAGGGACTGACTTTCTGACAGGCCTTGCAGGTAAAAATGTAGAAGTCCGCGTCTTAACCAACTCATTTTTAGCCAATGACGTCGCTGTCGTTCATGCGTTTTATCAAAAATATCGCAAAGACTTACTCGAAAATGGCGTGAAATTATATGAATTTAAACCCTATATAGAACGCTCTAAACGCACATGGTATGAAGTCATGACTGGAAATATCATCCCTGCGAAAGGCAAAAATGCCTCTAGTTTGCATGCAAAATTTTTCGATATCGACGGAATGGTGTTTATTGGATCGTTTAACTTTGATCCACGTTCCGCAAATTTAAATTCGGAAGTTGGTCTAGTCGTTAAATCTGATCGATTACAAAACGATATTTCGGCGGCATTAAACCAGTATTTACCGCAAATTGCATATGAATTAAAACTGGATGAAAAAGGCGAAATCATTTGGTTAGAGCATCAAAAAAATGGAAAAATCAAAACCTATACTCATGAACCTGAAACAACACGATTCCAAAGATTTAGCATAAAAGCAGTGTCATATCTCCCTATTGAATGGATGATGTAATGACAACGTACTGATAAATGATTGAATTGCCCTCGTCGAGGCTATTTATTGAAATAATCTGATAAGTTCGATCAAGTCAAAAACGGTCTTAGTCAGTCTCGTTAATATGAGTGCTGGCTTTTGAAAACAACCAAGCCATTGATTTCGCCAAGAAATTCCACTTGCCCATATTTGGCTGCTTTCAGCGCGGCTAAATGTTCCTCAACTGACATATACAACTCATGATTTTGCTGTGCATGTGGTGCATATAAATGATCACATACAAAATACACGCCTTGTGTATTTAACAACGTTTTTACAGTCCTATGAAACTCTGCTGCATACGCCTTATGTCTCAATTCATGTAAGGCCTGATGAATAATAATCACATCAAAGGTGCTGTTTTGATTAAACTGAAGTGACTCTTCCCAATTAGATTGTTTGAAATCCCCTGTTATAAAATTACATTTTAAGCGTTGCGCTGCACTTAGTTTTTCTTTTGCCAAGTCATGCATAGCTTCGGAAAAATCAAATGCAGTGTAGTGAATATTTGGACAATGATTGATTAAAAACTCAGCCAAATAGCCTGGGCCTGAACCGAGTTCAAGCACGTGCGCATTCGGGTTGAAAGCCAAAATAGAGTCAACATACATTTGAAAGATGTCATAACGCCATGGACGTTTAAGATTGACTTCAGCAGCCCATTGTTTAGCTTCGATTGGATCTTTTAAGTCTATGGGGCTGTGCACATCATTTATGTGAATATTATTTTCGCAATTCATTTTCTTAGACTTAATTTAGATAGACTGAATGCTATTTATACATAAAATATCTCAATAAAAGCAAAGGTTTTACTCACACTTGATGATGCTTTAACATCCACCTCTTATTTTGTTTTATCTCCTCCTAAAGTTTTCTAATGCAATTTTTTGATTTAAGCCGCCAATTTAATTTAAGTGATATTTTAACGCCTTTTACGACACTTCCTGAACTTGGACATCAAGAATGGTTTTTGTCGAAAGTTCGGGTTGAGCATGACTGCTTATCTGACAATGACATGATTGAAGGCCAAGCTGTGCTTAAATCTAATCACAATATCCAAATTGAGTTGGAATGGTTAATTCAAGATACAGGTCATGAATTACAGCTTTTATTTAAAGGCATTGAAACTGCAGCTAGCGAAGAAACTTTGGTGATCGTGAGAGGTGCGCAAATTGTAGATGATGCAAACAAAAAAGTTTCATCTCAGACACTGAGTTTATGGATCGATGGCACTTTACTACCTATGCTGCCTCATATTCGCAAAGAAATTAAAGCGCGTTTGAACCTTTGGGATTATGTTGAATATGATGGCTAAGGAGTTGATGTTTATCCATAAGATGCCACCTTTTAATCATTGAATGTTTGCCTGTTTAAATAAGAAATTTTATTCAAGGCATTTCATAAATCCGAAAACTTACTTAAAGGAAGCCTATATCTTTAAATAAGCTTTGGTAGGCTTCGGCTTTTTTTTCCAGTGCCAGTGGATAAGCCCTAGATGATGATGGCATGCGGTATAAAGTCAAATCTCTGCCTGCAAATTCGGTACGAACAGCATGCCCAATGTGTGGTTTTTCAGTATTTTCTGGCATCGAGAGCATCAAAGTATCAGTCGCCTTGTCTCCCGTCGTCATAATACTGTGGCAATTCGGCATTTTTTGAAGCAGCTTCGCAATATCGGTTGGCTGATGGAGCTGTAAAAACTTGTCTGATGCATTGCCTTTCAAACGAATCACTTGATAGGCCGTATCAAAAATGCCTATGCCTTTTTGATTTAAAAAATCTCGAATGCGCTGTTCTTTAAAAGTCTTGCTATCTAGATTGAGAAAATGATTTTTATCCTGAAAAAAACATAGGCCAAAGATTTTCCACATGTCATTTTGGAAATTTGGATAATAAAAATCCATCTTCCAGCGTGTTTTAGGTGGCGGAAAACTCCCTAGCATCAATAGTTTCCCATTTGATGGCAAAAATGGTGCTAAAGGATGCGTTTCGATTTGCGGATTCGCGTCGGAAATGTCTTTGCTCATATAAATTTAACTTCGCCCAGTGGTTGAATCATAAAATGTCTATGAAAATTGTTCAGTGATTTGTTTAGCTATTTTTTCAGCCCATAACTGATAAATTTCTTTACTCGGGTGAAAGCCATCTTTGGCCATTTGTAAGTTTTTCTCACGACATTCTTGTAAATCGTATTCAATTAACCGCATATTCGCTTGAGTGTTAACATAATTTTTTAACAGCGCATTCATCTTTTGTGAATATTGTCCAAACAACCATGACAATGGAAACGGTAAAGCTGGAAACGCATCCATTGGTGGCACACCTGAAATGATCAATAGCTGTGGATGAAACTTTTCCTCGACAGCTTGATATAAACGCTGCTGGAGCTTCAACCATTGGTCTGGCTGTTTTAAAGCTGTGACATCATTGACACCAACAGAGCTGATCACGACATTAAAGTTCTGCGTAGTGACATTGTCCAAAGCATTGATGATTTGCTGGCTGTTATGTCCCGTTGTGGCTTCAAGGCAATAGTGAACTTGATAATCAGGCGATAAAATTTTAAGTAATTGTCCCAATAACGCATCCGACTGATGCTCGACGCCGACACCTGCTGCTGCTGAATCACCTAGTATTAATAGCGATAATGGCCGATTACCCTGACCAATCATTCCACAGCGCTCTCCCACCGGTTCTGCTAAACGTGGGGTATTTTTTTTCACACGGTAACCTTGGATCAGTAATGCAGGTAACAGCAGCAGTGTTGATACTTTGAGTAGCATAATATTTGGGTAATGAATTAAAGCTTGTCGACTGCATTATTTTAATTATTTTAAAAAACAAAGCATTGACTCTATGTTATTTTTCTACATTTTCTTTTTTTAAAAGCACCATTCTGCGGCATATTGCTAGTTTTTTATATTAATAATGATTATCATTTATCTGATTTCATTCTACCTCTTTTATTATTTCAATGAAAAAACTTTCCCTACTTTTTTTGGCTTGTTCTATGAGCTTTGCTGTTTCTTCTGCTTTTGCCCAAACTCAAAACTTACCCGCTTTAACCGATACAACAGAAAAAAAACATTTCCCTTATGCTGCTGCATGTGAAGATGTCAAAGCGCAAAGCCAAATATTATTAAACCTACAACATCAGTTAAATCAAAATCCAAAACAACATGCTCAAATTCTTGAAGATTTTTGGAAGCGTGTAGAGCTTATAGGTACACCAATCATTGAAAACTATGATGAAAAACATGACCGTATAATTTTTTTATGGAAAGGTGCGCAGCACAATGTACGCCTTATTGGTGGGCCGAGTAATGACCATGAATGGTTAACACGCCTACCAAATACCGATATTTGGTTTAAAGAATCGATTATTGATCATCGTTATATTGGCAGTTATAGCTTTGCTGTCGACTTACCGAACTTAGAAGGTTATCTGTCAAATTATTGTCCGCATCTGAATCCTAAACTTAAAGAATCAAGAACGCAGCGTCGTGCTGTGATACAAGTACAACGGATTGATCCTTTCAACAAAAACACTTATCTCGCAAGTGATGACACATCAGGCTTGCGTAATGAAAATTTAGTGGCGCTTAAAGATGCCCCGCCTTTTATTGATCCAAAACAATATCCAAATGTGCACCAGCCCCAATTACAAGAGTTTGTTCTAGACAGCAAAATTTTGAATAACTCACGTAAAATCCAAATTTACCAATCTAAAGCTAAGAAAAATCAAAGCTATATCACCGCTATATTTTTTGATGGTCAGCAATATAACGAGTTGCTGAATGTTCCAAAGGCATTAGATATATTAGTTGAGCAAGGTCAGTTACCGGCAATTCAAGCCATTTTTGTTTCTCCACCGAACGATCAGGAACGACCGAAAGAATTAACACCAAATACTAAATTTTCAGCATTTTTTAGTGATGAACTGATGCCTTGGATTCAAAAAAATGCACCTGCAAAAGTCGATTCGAAGAAAACGGTACTACTTGGGTCAAGCCTTGGTGGTTTAAGTTCAGCTTATTTAGCCTTAAAAAATCCAAATCAAATTAGTCATGTCGTACCGTTATCTGGATCATTTTGGTGGCAAAATGCGGCGACAGACCTCCCCAATGGCATGAGTAAAATCATTCGTGATAAAACCTCACAACCTAAACAGCATTGGTTTATTACTGCCAATATTTATGAAAGCTCACGCAATAATAATGAACTGAATATTTTAGAGACTTCGCCTATTGTTGCAGCCGACTTAAAAAATAAAGGTCATGATGTGCATTACCAATCATATATCGGCGGACATTCCTACGCGGTATGGCAAGTTGCCTTACAAGATGCGCTCAAACATTTTTTTGCGCAAAAGTAGTTTATAAACGTTTAGATCATAAAAAATCCCTCAATTGAGGGATTTTTTTGAAGTTGGTATTAATTTAATTCCAGCGGTTTATGCGTTTAAAGGTTCCAAAATCATTGAAACGTACACCAACTTCACGCATGACTTGGTGTGCCGTTTTTGCAGTTAGGTGACGAATATAAAACGGCTCTTTGACCACAAAATGGTGAATGGCATGGGTAGAACCGAAGTTAAAGCAAAACAATTGCATTGGGAACAACCACCAAGGATTTAACACTTGAGTTTGTTTAATGACATCACGTGGGTCAATATCACCATAATAATGCATATTTGAGCTGATAAATTGTAAGCAGAAAGAGCGTATAAAGTTCGGAATAATCCAAACGACGGCTAGAAAATTAATCGTTGGAATTAATTTCACTAAATTGACTGACCAACTAATACTTTGTCCTAACATTGGAGCAATACCATTCACCACATGATAAATGACAAATACATACCAAATGCCGTAATAAACAAAACTTAAAGGGAAAAATCCAGTCAATTGAGAGAACAATGCCGTTTTACGTTCTTTTTCAGGTTGTTTTTCAATGAATGTCCTAATCATCTTAAACATTTGAAATGGGCGCAAATAAACCGTCATCAATTGATCGCTAATGACCAATATACGACGTAAACCCCACGGCATGCCATTACTAATGCCCCGTTCTTCCAAATCGTATTCTGAACCTGAATATTTATGATGATTGAGGTGCAAACGACGACGTGCCCAAGGACTAATAGTATTCGGACGTGCTAACCAAACCAAGGCTAACATGAGATGGTGAGCCCATGGCGTCTTTTTAAAATACATATAATGAATCAGGTCATGTTCTAATTCATGTGTCAGTGAAGCAAACATCGCCACCAAAATCACACAAGCCCATGCCGGTAAAATGCCAACGGCAAACGCCCAAGCTGAACCCAACATTCCCAGTAGTGCAAAAATAAGGATGGTTGCGCCTATAAAGTTTTGATGTTTTAAAATGGGATACTGTTGACGTAAGTCTTCACCAGCTTTCGTTACGACAGTTCTGACTTTGTTAATTCGCTGTTGATCTGTCATATCGGAAGACATAGACATAGTACAAACCTAAAAATTAATGAACAGTTGTACATTAAAGCAAATTAAAAAAAAGGAAATCGCTATTTTGAGAACAAATCATCGTCTGTTCAAATATTCAACATTTTATTTATTTTCAATATCTTACTTATAAATAATCTGAGTATTTACTCCATTTTTTCTTTGCAAAATCGGTTGCTTTTTATGTCTTTTCATCACAGGTTTTATGTATTCCTTTTTAACCTACAGAGGATGACGAATATCACTTGAGAATAAAAAAGCCCCAAAATTGGAGCTTTATTATTGAATAAAGGTTTAACCCAATTTATTCACGATCTTCAATGGCAATACTTTCATCGCAAGACCTAAAGGCAACCACGGCCATTGTGGTACATAAGCTTTAACCGGTGCTTTCTCAATAGCTTTTGCTAAAAGATGTGAACCAGTTTTTTCATCGACTTCAAATGGCAGTTTTTTCGCACCTTCATTGATCTCTGTACGAATATAACCAGGGAAAATAGTCGTCACTTTAATTGGGGTATCAATCAGCTCTGCACGAATACCTTCAGCTAGAGCAGCAACACCTGCTTTACTTGCACCATAAGCCGTTAAATGTTTAGGCATACCACGCATAGCACTCATCGAAGAAATCACCACCAAATGCCCTGCATTTTGGCTACGGAAAATTTCAACCGCAGCTTCGCATTGCGCCAAAGCAGAGATAAAGTTGGTTTCAACTGTGGCACGGTTAATTTCAAAATTGCCTTTACCAATACGACGACCTTCACCGACACCTGCGTTGACAATAACACGGTCAATACTGCCAAAATCTGCTTTAAAGGCACGGAACACTTCAAACACTTGATCGTAATTTGTGACATCGAGGGTTTTCGCAATCACTTTGATGCCATATTGGCTTTCCAGTTCATTTTTTAGCGTTTCTAGACGCTCTAAACGACGTGCACAAATGGCTAAGTTGTAGCCTTTTTGTGCAAACTCGCGTGCCATTCCTGCACCAATCCCTGAGCTTGCACCTGTAATTAAAATTGTTTTAGCCATGATAATTCCTTTGTTTATCTTAGATCCAAGTCAATAAATTTGGATCAACTGCTTTTATAAAATGATGTTCATTTAAACTGAGTAATTGCGGTTCATTTCCAACCAAACGCAGTGTTGTCATACTGGTATTGGCAATGGCCCAATTAAGTGCAAATGTTTTTTCAGGACTCAGCCCTAAAATTTTACCGACTGCAACGGAGATCACTCCACCTGAACTAAACACAACGGCATAACGCGGTTTGGTTTCAGCCAGTTGAGTGCATAACTTTTCTAGCGCTGTTTCGACTCGATTTTTAAAATGTGGCCAAGATTCATCGTATTCATGATGAAATTCTCCGCCTGTCCAACGTTCAATGGCACCTTCAAAAATTTTAGATAAATAAGCACGCGGGTTTTCATGCTTAGATACATCTTCTTTTAATAAATGCGGCTGGTTAAATCGAGGTTCATACTGAGCAAAAACTTGCTGATGATTAAATTCATTCCATGCGTTATCTGTATCAACTTGTGCTTCTGGAAAGCATTCAGCCAATGCAAGATTGGCTGTTTGTTGATGACGTTGCATGGAGCCCGCAACCACATAAGGACTTTCTTTTAAAATACGGTCGAAATACTGTCCCAGCACCTTAGCCTGTAGCTCACCGTTGGGAGAAAGCTTGTCATAGCTTTCCGCACCAAAAGAAGCCTGACCGTGCCGAATTAAATATATCGTGGTCATTTCCCTAAAATATCCTTCATTTTTTCAATATATTTTTGTGCCACGTCATTGGCTTCAAGTTTTTGCAAACCAATAAGTTTTAATGCACGAATATGTAAAGCATGGATCACAATCCAAAAATCTTTGAATGCAGGATTATTGGTTTGTTTGTGGTAAAAGCGATAATAAATTTGCTGTGCAATTACCGCTAAACGGAAAATACCGAACACTTCATAAAAGGTCCAATTGTCCGTTTGAAGACCAGTTTTTTCTAAGTAATATTCAACGACTTCTTTACGGCTAAACATGCCTTTCAAGTTGGTCGGCTGACGGCGTGTGGCTTTAAAAATTGCGTTATCGCCACTTTCAACCCAATACGCCAAAGCTGAGCCTAAGTCCATCAATGGATCACCAAGCGTTGCCATTTCCCAATCCAATACGCCAATCACTTGGGTAGGATCATTTGGATCTAATATCACGTTATCAAAACGCCAATCGTTATGAATTACACAGGTTTTAGAGTCAGCAGGAATATTGTCTTTGAGCCAATTACGGACATATTTAAAAGAAGGAACATTTAAGGTTTTGGCTTTTTCATAGCGTGCGTCCCAACCTTCCACCTGACGACGACAGTATCCGTCGCCCTTGCCTATTTTTTCTAAAGCGGTGCCTTCATAAGGCACTTGATGCAGTTCAATTAACTTATCGATGACGTTGGTACACAACGCTCGAACTTGAGTTTCATCAAAATTAATTTCTTTGGGTAAGTTTGCACGTGGAATGATGCCTTCTACGCGCTTCATTACGTAGAAATCACAGCCAATCACTGATTCGTCCTGACATAGCGCCACCATTTCAGGGAGTACTGGATAAAATTCTGATAATGCTTTCTGTACGTTATACTCACGTGCCATATCATGTGCAGACTTGGCTTTGGTGCCTTTTGGTGGACGACGTAAGATTAAATCAGCATTGTCGTATTTTAAGCGATAAGTCCAATTTGATGCACCACCTGAATATTGAGTGACTTCTACAGGCCCTTCTATTTCAACGCCATGTTCAATCAACCAATTTCCTACAGCACGGACATCCAGTTCTTCACCCTCACGAACTGAACCGCCTACATCTATCACTGACATGCTTTTCTTCCTAAACTTGAATCTATCATGATGATAAAAATATAATTTTCTATAGTTTTATAGCATGGACAATTCGGGGTTGCCATGCCAAATATGTGACTACAACTTGTTTATTTTTTACGGCGACTGCTGTAACCGCGCTTAGCCAACTCTAATTTGGCAATCATGCCTTTATGTACTTCATCAGGGCCATCAGCTAGACGTAGTGAACGTGCTTGGGCAAAGAAACCCGTAAGCGGTGTATCTCGAGAAACCCCAGCACCACCGTGGATTTGAATCGCCATATCAACGACTTTTTCTAAGACACTCGGCGCGACCACTTTAATGGCAGAAATCTCGGTTAATGCAGCCATATTCCCTTGAGTATCCATTTTATATGCTGCATAAAGGGTCAGTAAACGTGCCTGATCAATCGCAACACGTGCTTCTGCTACGCGTTCTAAATTGCCACCGAGTTTTAAAATTTCTTTACCAAAAGCTGTACGGCTCATACCGCGGTCAATCATCAGTTCTAGCGATTTTTCAGCAGCACCAATACAACGCATACAATGATGAATACGGCCTGGGCCTAAACGACCTTGTGCAATTTCAAAACCTTGGCCTGCGCCGCCAATGAAATTTGCAACAGGAACACGAACATTTGTGAAGCTAATTTCACCATGTCCATGTGGCGCATCATAGTCGCCAAAGACCGGAAGCATACGTTCGATTTTGACTCCATCCGTATCTACTGGAACTAAAACCATAGAATGCTGATGGTGACGGTCTTTGCTTTCATCTGGTGTATGTGCCATAAAAATAATGATTTTGGCATTTGGATCACCTAAACCTGAAGACCACCATTTACGGCCATTCAACACAATTTCGTCGCCTTCAACGACAGCTGTTGCTTCCATATTGGTGGCATCACTTGAAGCAACAGCAGGTTCTGTCATGCAAAACACCGAACGGATTTTGCCGTCTAGTAATGGTGTTAACCACTGCTGCTTTTGTTGTTCCGTACCATAGCGCCAAATCACTTCCATATTGCCGCTGTCTGGTGCATTACAATTGAATACCGTGGGTGCAAGTAAGCTACGGCCTGAAAGTTCTGCGATGTGTGCATATTCTTGTACAGATAAGCCTTGCCCAAGTTCAGGACAAGGTAAGAACATATTCCATAAGCCTGCAGCTTTGGCTTTATCCTTTAAAACCTCTAACTGTGCCGGCCATTGCCATTTGGTCCAATCACCACCTTGGTTCAACTCATGAACTTCTGCCCAAAACTCAGTTTCTACAGGCTCAATTTCATCTTTAATAAATTTTTTTGTTCTTTCAATATAATCTTGTGCACGTGCTGAAAGTTCAAACATGACAATATCCTTTAAATATTATGTTCTTTACGCTTTACAACACCATAACCTGAAATCTAATATGAACAAAATGATTTAATTCAATAGATGAACATGAATAGTATTCATAAAAACACCGTCATTGATATGGGTGTTTTCCACCGTATGGATATCAATTTATATCCACTGTATATCGCAGTTTATGAACAAAAAAGCATTTCAAAAGCAGCACAAATTTTGTGTATTACTCAGTCTGCAGCGAGTCATGCACTTCAACGTTTAAGACAACATTTACAAGATGACTTATTTGTACGTGCTGGGGCAAAAATGCTCCCGACTCCATTTGCTGAACAGATTTATCCCGTAATTAAAAATGCGCTTATTGCGATTCAAAGTATTTCTATCCAAAAACAACAATTTACTCCTTCAATGGTACAGAGCTTAAAAATTGCCGTACATGATGAAATTGAACCGATTATTTTTCCTAAGTTAGTTGAACACTTTCAACAGCAACAGTTTCAGATCCAATTTTCCAGTATTAAATTAGACCGCAAAACCATTGTGGCTGACCTTGCTGCACAGCAAATCGATTTTGCGATTGATCTTGAGCAAAACTTTGGTGAAAAAATAAATTTTCAAACTTTAGTTGAAGACCAATTCGTGGTTTGTAGTCAACATTCCAAGATGGATGAATCTATTTATCTTTCTGCTCCTCACATTGGGGTTTCTTCCCGACGTGCAGGTGTATTAGTTGAAGATATTTATTTAAATCGTAAAAAACACTCTAGAGAGATTTTTTTACGCTGTCAGCATTACTCTACTGCGCTACAAATTTTGGCACAGCAACCCAAGGCAATATTAACGATTCCGCAAAATATTTTGACGCATTTACAGGTTGCTCCCGAACTGAATATTTTTGATGTACCTGTAGACTTGCCGAAAATTAAACTAGGGATGTATTGGCATAATGATTTGGAATTAAATTCGCGGCATGTTTTTTTGCGAAGCCAAATTTCTAAAATTTTTGCTTAGGCTATTTTATGATGATATATCAGCTTGCTTAGGCTATTCACATGGATTTAGATTTAATTCTGCGTGATGAAACTTGCTGTATATTTATAGATCAAATGCTGATTATTTAATGTATTTTTAACTGACCGCCGGTTTATTCGACAGCCATAAATCATGAGTTCTTATAAAATCTAAACTCCTGTTTTTATGCGATATGACTTCGTTCATATCATTATGTATGCTTTCAAATCTCTCCACAAATTGGCTCATGGCTTTAGGTGCAGTATTGTGCCTGATCACAGTCTATGTTTTCTATAAAGTCACCATTTTCTTAAAGGATTTTTTTCAACCCTTTAAGAAAGGAAAATCTTACCTCTGCCGTGTATCCGATATTAGTGATGGCGATACCCTCACCTGCTATCGGATGAATCTGAGACGTTCTAAAACCAAACTTCGCTTTGCTTATGTGGATGCGCCAGAATCGACACAAGCCTACGGTAAAGAGTCAGCCCGCCTGATCAAATCCATGGTTTATAAGAAATTTGTCCGTGTAAAAATCACTGATGTAGACCGTTATGGCCGCTGCGTTGGGGTTATTTATCGCTATCGTAAATGCATGAATGAAGAAATGGTAAAACGTGGTGCTGCGTGGGTGTACGAAGAATACATCCGTGACCAAAAGCATTTGCACTATATGATGAATTTACAAAGTAAAGCACGTAAACAAAAGAAAGGTTTGTGGAAAGCCAGTCGTCCAATGCGCCCTAAAGAGTATCGTAAATTACATAAATAACAGACCACATTACAGCATGGCTAAGGAATATTTAATGACTTAGCCATGTCTAATATTTGACCTTTTTTTACTTCGCTATACAATATTGCTGCCCTTTTGGGCATAGAAAATAAATTAGATAATTAAAATTGGAATAATAATGACTGAACTTACTTCAAGCGAATTGAATCCGTTTCAACAAGATCAAAATATTCAGCCTCAAATTCAAAAAGCCGATCATCCACTGTCTCCTGAAGGACGTTTTGGCCGCCTGTCCTATTTAGCGTGGTTATTTATCATTAGTATGATTTATACCTGCCTATTAGGCATCAGCGTCGCACTGGGACTTTTTGCATTTTTCAATTCAGCAGAACGTAGTATTGAAGCACTTTTTAATTCGTTTTTAGGACTCAGTGCGATCGCACTGATTGTCGTTTCTATCGTTGCAATGTTTGTCGCAATGATCTGCATTACGATTCGTCGTTTACATGATCTAAATAAAAGCGGTTGGCTCTGTTTAATTTTTCTCATCCCACTGGTCGGTACCATCTTTAGCATTTATGTGATGGCTGCAAAAGGCACTGAAGGTGAAAATAAATATGGTATTAAACGTCCAACTGAACAAACAGAGAAAGTCATTGGGTCACTGTATCTGATCCTGATGATTGTTTATTTATTGGTTATGATTCCATTGATGTTCAATATGCAAAGTATGATGAGCAATTTAGAACAAGCGCAATTACAAGAACAAGCAATGATGTCTGAAGGTGAACCTGAATTAACGGATGAACAACTTGCGGCTTATTTAGAGCAAGCTGAATCAGAAGGTGAAGAACTTGCTTATGCAGATGGTGAAAGTGTAGAAATTTCAGAAAATGCAGACAGCTCAGCGGAAGATGCAGCAATTGCAGCTGCAGAAGCTTCTGTAGAATAAACACGTATTGTTTAAGGTATCAATTCAACGATATGCATTGAACGATAAGCTTTAAATGAAATGTTAAGAAAAAAACCTGTGCGCACAGGTTTTTTTATACCTGTTTTTTATGCTTTGAGTTGTTCACTTGAATTCAAAATAAATAAGTCGTAAAGTTGCGATAATTTAGTTACCCTAGTTAACTATCATGAATACCTCATTAGGTTTCCGCTCTTCACTTCTGCGCTGTGCGCGTCTCATAAGTGATGAAATCAACATGATTTTACTACCCTATCAATTGAACTATTCGCTTTGGCAAGTCATGTTTGTCATCCGTGAAAAAACCGCTTGTACATCTATTGAAATGGCTGAATATTTAAACGTATCCAAGCCATCCATCACTAAGCGTGTCAAAATTCTTGCGCAGATGGATATTTTGAGTCATGTACAAACTGACGATAAACGTCAAAAGAAAATGATGCTCAGCGAGACTGGACGTGAGTTATTTCAGCAATGTGCAAAAGACATAGATGCCTTTGAGCAGCGCCTGATCGCGCCATTAGCAAGCCAAGATATCCAACACTCCATTCAAATTTTACACCGTGTCATGCAAGAACTTGAACAAAACACTATAGGTGATGATCATGCAAGATAACGCACCACTTTGGACTCGAAATTTTATTTTAGTCAGCGCCATTAACTTCCAATTGGTTTTAACCTTTTATCTCTTGGTTGTGGTGATCGTGGGCTATGCGGTGGCTGAATTGGGTGCGACTACAGCCCAAGCAGGTTTAGTTTCAGGCTTGTTCATTGTCGGCACATTGGTCGGGCGTTTATTGGTAGGCAAGTTCCTAGAACGCTTTGGACGTAAAACGACACTGATCGTTGGTTTAATTGGCTTTTTAATTTTTTCTGGTTTTTACTTCATTCAGTCTGGCGTCGGCATGTTGCTCTTCATACGCTTTATGCATGGCTTTATGATGGGTATGGCATCAACAGTGCTGGGTACCTTAATTGCCCAAATCTTACCAGCGACACGTCGGGGTGAAGGCATTGGCTACTACAGCATGAGTAGTACGTTAGGTACGGCTATTGGGCCATTTCTTGCAATTTGGATGATGTTACACATTGGTTATCACGCGATTTTTATCGTTTCTACGATTATCGCATTGAGCTGCCTATTGGTTGCCTTACTGATTCAAGTGCCCGATTTACCCAAAATCAATAAACCTCTTGATACTGTTGAAGCCGTCAAAAAACCAAGTTGGATTGCTCAATTTGTAGAACCGAAAGCATTACCGATATCATTCATCATGCTTTTCGCTTCAATCTGCTATTCAGGTGTTTTATCTTTCATTAACTTCTACGCCAAAGAAATCGATTTGGTTGAAACAGCCTCGTTTTTCTTTTTGATGTATGCCATTGCGATTTTAATTTCTCGCCCATTTACTGGCCCGTTGATGGACCGTAAAGGTGAAAATATTGTGATCTACCCTGCTTTTGTGATTATGGGCGTGGCATTGGTATTGCTCAGCATCACTCAGAGTTCATGGATGCTTTTACTTTGTGCCGGCTTACTTGGACTCGGTTATGGCAATATTCAGTCGGTCTGCCAAACAGTTGCCGTGAAAAGTGCACCGCTTGAACGTATGGGCTTTGCCACTTCGACTTTCTTTATATTTTTGGATGCAGGCTTAGGCTTTGGACCATACTTTATCGGTAAATTGCTCGACCATATTGGTTACTCACAATTGTATTTGTATAGCGCATTTGCTGCCTTTGCATGTATTGGTGCTTACTACATTTTACATGGTCGTTATACCGTTCGAACGGCTTAGACTATAACTAAACATCAAATCGTCGGCTGAAACGTCGACGATATTCTAAGGGGCTCAGCCCCGTTTTTTTTTGAAATAACCGTCGAAATGAGCTTGGGTCACTATAGCCAACATCTCGCATAATTAGATCTAAAGCATGTCCCGTTTCTTCTAAACGCTTTCGTGCAGCTTCAATCCGTATCGATTGTAAGTATTGATTGGGAGGAATATCCAAAGCCGTTTTAAAATGTCGAATCAATGTCCTCGTTGTCACATTAAACTGCGCCGCAAGTTCATCTAAGACAATATTTTCATGATAATGCTGTTCCAACCAATCTTGAACTTTTTGTACCAAACCATCCTGATGAGGTTTAGATATTTTTAATAATGAATAGGACAACTGACTATCACGACGATAATCCAATACAAATGATTTTGCCGTGTGGATTGCCGTTTCAAAACCATAAAAACGTTCGATTAGGTGCAGTCCCAAATCAAACCATGCTAAGCCCCCGCCTGCACAATAGATATTTTGGTCATGGCTAATGAGCTGATCTGCATTCAGTTTGACCAAAGGATAGCGTTCACGAAACATTTGCTGAAAGCCCCAATGCGTCGTTGCCTGCTTACCATCTAAAAGCCCTGCTTCTGCCAGAAAAAAATTACCCGTACAATTTCCTGCGATCAGTCCGCTCTGCAATTGCCGAGTTTTTAATAACTCGATTAGCGCTGAATTTTGCGCTAAAACATCTAAGATCGGCGCGCCTATCGTTGGAACAATGATGATATCTGCATCTGTTATTTCAGAAAATGCTAAATCTGCATAAAGCTTGATGCCATTGATACATTGCACAGCTTGACCATGTTGTGAGGCAATTTTAACCTGAAATAGCCGCTGCACATTTTGTTTTTGAATCCGGTTCCAACTGACTCCCGCCATTGCAAATAGATCAACAACTCCAGTAATCGCTGAAGCCAAAGCACCATCAAATGCTAAAATTATAATTTTCTTCATTTAAAGTTCAAATTATCAAAATGTCATTTTTGACCTATTAAGTGTCATTATTGACAATTCTATATCCAAAAATCAACTGCTAGGCTTGATGCATAAAATTCAACCCGATTAGAGATTGAGCAATGGCGCAGTTAATCAATGACAAAGATTTAAATTTTTTGCTATTTGACGTGTTTAAAGCGCAAGACTTAACGTATTACCCACGTTTTGCTGAGCATGATGCTGAAACCTTCAAAAGCATCCTAGAAACTGCACAAGGTATTGCTCAAGACTTTTTTGCCCCCCATAACGCAACAGCCGATCAAAACGAACCTACCTTTGATGGTCAACAGGTTAAAACCATTGCTGAAGTCAAAACGGCATGGAAACAATTTGCAGATGCCGGCCTGCTTTGTGCGCAGCATGATTATGATGCAGGCGGTATGCAACTTCCGACTTTGATCAATATGGCTGCAAATGCCTATTTCATGTCGGCAAATCCTTCGTCAGTGGCTTATTCTTTTCTAACCGCTGCGGCTGCAAATGTGATTCAGGCTTTCGGTACGACCGAACAAAAAGATATGTTTGTACCGTATATGTTCAGTGGTCGCTTTGCAGGAACGATGGCCATGACTGAACCTGATGTGGGTTCATCTTTAGGTGATTTGACCACAAAAGCCATACCGCAAGCCGATGGAACATACCTCATCAAAGGCCAAAAGATGTTTATTTCAGGGGGTGACCAAGACATCACTGAAAATATCGTGCATTTGGTCCTTGCTCGCATCCAAGACGCACCTCAGGGCGTGAAAGGTATATCGCTGTTTATTGTTCCAAAGTTTAAAACCCTGAGTGATGGTTCACTTGCAGGCGCCAATGACGTTCAACTGGCTGGTTTATTGCATAAAATGGGCTACAGAGGTACAACATCGACAGTACTGAGCTTTGGTGAAAAAGATCAATGTACTGGCTATCTGATTGGTGAAGCAGGTGCTGGTCTTAAATATATGTTTAAGATGATGAATGAAGCGCGAGTCGGAGTCGGCTTAGGTGCAGCCATGATTGGATACCGTGGCTATTTAGAATCGCTCGAATATGCAAAGAATCGTCCACAAGGCCGCTTAGTTTCAGATAAAAATCCTGCCGCAAAACCTGTCAATATTATTCAACATACAGATGTTAAACGGATGCTTTTGGCACAAAAATCCTATGTCGAAGGCGCACTTGCATTATGTTTGTTTGCTGCACGATTAATTGATGAACATCAAGCCGCTAACAATGAAGATAGTGCGCTGTTATTAGATTTAATTATCCCTGTTGTCAAATCATTCCCTTCTGCCTATGGACCCAAAGCCAATGATTTAGCCATCCAAGTTTTAGGTGGCGCTGGCTATACCCGTGAATATCCGCTTGAACAATGTTATCGCGACAACCGCTTAAATCCGATCCATGAAGGTACATTTGGTATTCAATCTTTGGATTTGTTGGGTCGTAAGCTTTGGCAGCACAACAGCAAAGGTTTGATGCTGTTATTACAACGTATGCAAAATACGATTGATCAAGCTCAACATCCAAAAACGGAAGCGCTTGCAGCAATTTTTTCAGCGCATTTAAACACGGTGAAGAAAATCACACAAAGTTTGGGACAAGTCCTCGCCCAAGGTCGTGTCGATCAGGCACTGGGTAATTCTGCCTTGTATCTAGACATGATGGGCAAAGTCATCATTTCATGGCTATGGCTTGAAATGGCCAATCAAGCCCTTGTGAAATTTGAACATTCAGATTTAGCTGAAGATCAACAATTCTTAGCCGGTAAATTACAAGCCGCGCAATATTATATCCGCTGGGAATTGCCTGAAATAGAACATCAAGCCACGTTATTGCTAGAACTTGATGATACTTGCCTCAACATGCAAGAAAGTTGGTTCTAGTCACCCGTTTAGCTCAGTCCTCAATGGGCTAATTTGGACAAGGTTTTCACGGATGAAAATCTTGTCCAACCCTATCTATCTCAATAAAACTGCAATAAAAAAAGGAACTTAGATTTCGTTCCTGTTTTGTCAAAATTGAGTGCTATACGCTGCAATTATTGAAAGACTTTAAAACGAGCTGCATCATCCATATAGCCTTTTTCTTTCGCTTCACCTTACTCTGAACCAAAAACCAATTGAGCACGAAGTTTCCAATGCGCAGGAATGTCCCATTCAGCATGTACTTGTTCATCCACAATTGGGTTGTAATGCTGTAGTGATGCGCCTAAACCTTCGGTGTGTAACGCAGTCCAAGTCGCAAATTGGGCAATGGCAGTTGAATGTTCTGCCCAAATTGGAAAGTTTTCTGCATAAGAAGGAAACTGTGCTTGTAGAGCACTGACCACATCTAAATCTTCAAAGAACAGAACCGTACCCAATCCTGCTGCAAAACTTGCCATTTTACCCGTCGTCTTCGCAGCACTTTCTTCATCTTTTGCATAAGATTTTAATTTGTCAGCGACTAAGCCCCCAAATTTTTCGCTTTCACCAGTAGAGTCTGTTGATATTTAATTATGCTCATTTAGAGATATTTATGCAGCTGATTTTAAATTAATTTCTGTATGAATAATCGTGCAGCCTTGCTGAGAATGAATTTTGAAATTCCCACCTATCCGTTCTACACGCATTTTCATACTTCGCATGCCGATACTCATGCCATGATTTGAAACACTCTCAACATCAAAACCTACGCCATCATCTTCAATGGTTAATAACAATGCGCCATTCTCGAACTGTGACAGCGTTACATTGACATGATTAGCTTGGCTATGTTTCACAATATTGGTCAGGCTTTCTTCAATTACTCGTATTAAAGTCAGGCACTGAATTGCTGTTGGTTTGATCGCCCACTGCGAAGGAATACACCATTTGGCATTCATTTCCACTTCATCCATCAACTGACTAAAGCGATGTCGAACAGGTGCGATCCAGAGCAAAGGTGAATCTGGCACTTTACTGTCTAAAGATGATCCACTATCAATAATTTGCCTTAAATCATCGCGCAATAATTTCAACATCGACAAGAACTGTCTGTTTGGAATATTACTTTCACACTGATCAACCAAGATCATCGAGCGCACAATGGATGCGCCCAGACCATCATGCAGATCATGCGATAATTTAATGCGTTCCTGCAGGCGTACATTACTCAGTTCAAGCTGATGTTTATCATTCAAGCTACTGCATAATTCATCACTGACTTTCTGAACTTCAAATGCCAGATCATCATTATATTTTTCAATTTTCTGAATATTACGATTGAGCCTCGCCCCCAAGATCACCACTATAAATAGGGTAATAATCGGTGAAGTAAAGGGTGATAAAGGTGTAAAATTTTCTTTTGGAAAGAGCACCAAGACTGTGATATCAGCTATGACTATCACAATTATCGCAGTCAAACAGATTGCTAATAAAATATAGTCTCTTCTTCGTTCTTTGAAACTAATTTTACACAGATAGAGGTAAGTGATAAAAAAGAATGCACAATATAAAAAGAAAATAAGGCTCGAAATATCTGCATTTTGTTCGAATGGCCAGATACACACCACGCCAATCAGTGCAGCAGTAAACATTGTAAATGACAGTTCTATTCGTGGAAACTTACGCCCAAGAAAGCGTAAGATATAAATGCTAAAGCATTGAAAGTACAGCATTACAAATATCAGATTAGCTTTGGCAGAAAAAACCGAATCTGGGTATGGAAAGGTTTCAGTAGTCAGGGCATTACTGAGAAATAAAATCCACAGCACTGTTGAAAGCGCAAACCAGCCAAAACTCGTATCACGAGGACGCATCAACCAAATGATAAAGCAAATTAGACCCAAGACCCCAGAAAGAAAAATATTTAACTGTAATATGGTCCGACGTGTAAATGTTGTTTTTTCGGCTTGCTCTACCGTTGCCATGACATTGTTAAATTTCACCGGACCCAAGCCAGCATTTAGACTCGAGTAGCCATAAACATAGATCAAGGTTTCATTATGATCATGCTTGATTCCACTTATCGGTAAAATCCAATAGCGTGCAACATTCCAACTTTTAGAGACCGGTTCTTGAAGATTTTTATTGGTCCACAGCAAGTCGCCATTCAGAAAGACTGAACCCGTATTAATAATGTAATCAACATATAGTGCGATGGGTTCTGCCAAACGCGCATTATTTTTACAGTACCAAGACCAGTCTAATTTATACCAAGCACCACCTTGATAACCCTCCCAGTCTTTATCTTCTTTCCAACGGTCAGGTAATTGCGTGGTTTTCCATCCCGTTCTGGGTAATTCTTGATTGGATGGTGTCTTCACCCGTGAAATGCTATTCACAGTTACATTACATTGATCATTTACAGGGAAAACTTGCTCTGCATGACTCAAGCTCCCCCATACTAAACAGAGGATAAATAAGAAAAAATATCCTCCTTTACGCATTATAGAATACCCATAGATCTTGCTGTACTCACGGCTTTGGTTCGTTTCGTTACGGCTAATTTGCGATAAATATGTTTAATATGGCTTTCTACCGTATAGCGTGAAACAAAAAGCTGTTCAGCAATCTCACGGTTACTCAAACCTTGAGCAACCAAACATAAAATTTCTTTTTCACGACTGGTCAAGAGGTTCAAGTCTGCTTCATCGGCGACTGTTTGTTCTGGACTTGGCGCTTCGGCTTCGGATATTTGTTTAAGGATTTCTCGTGCAATAAATGGGTCAATCGGCGCCCCACCACGTAAAATACTCCGAATAGATAAAAGTACTTCAGCATCATCACGTTCTTTTAATACATAGCCCGTTGCACCTGCTTTAATTGCGGCAAATAAGCTTTCTTGTGTACTCCATGCAGAGACAACCAAGATCATGGTATTACTTTCGAGGGAACGTATTTTTTCAATAATTTCGATACCACTACCATCAGGCAAACCTAAGTCAACTAAGGCTAAGGATATCGGTTGGGTCTCTACGGCTTGAATAGATTCTTTAACATTTTTGGTGAAGATAAGCTCTTCACGCTTATAACCCAGCTCTGTCAAAATTTGACGTAAACGTAATTGAATAATTTCCTCATCTTCAACGACGAGCACCAGTACGGGTAGTATGACTTCTTGTGGTGACATGATTTACTTCCCCCGAAAAAATGAAATGTCTTTTACATTAATGAGTTTAATCCTTTTAGGATATCCCTATAATTAAGTAAATTTCTTATTTTTTAACAATTTATTCTAATTCAATTGATGCAGCTATG
This sequence comes from Acinetobacter sp. YH16044, assembly GCF_013417145.1. NCBI lineage: Bacteria > Pseudomonadati > Pseudomonadota > Gammaproteobacteria > Moraxellales > Moraxellaceae > Acinetobacter > Acinetobacter sp. YH16044. Next base: position 40,297 of record NZ_VPEK01000005.1, on the reverse strand, counting down.
ATGCATTTTTCTTCTAATTTTAAATCCATTTAACATTACAATATGTGTATAGCCATCAGTCTGACTATACACTGCACTTAGCTTAAACTTGAGTGTGATTAGCTCAAATATTGCTTCTTCAGATATTTTACAATTTTTTCAGATTCAAAAAGTTCTACACCAGTATTAGGATCTTTCAAATATGGCACTTGAATATTGTTCCCCATGATTTTTAACACTTGTTCACGCTTACCGCCTTTCAGGGGTACATATTTACCAGGTTTTAGGCGCATTACCGCTAATCCCTGATCTTGCCAACGCTCCTTAGCCACATTATGAAAGGTATATGCCAACTCCATTTCAGACAATGCACTACGTACGATGCGTGTATATGGACTCGCTTCAAAGCCCCACAGTTCTAACAGTTGAGTTGGTGCATCACGATGAATGGCTTTTCGCTGCACCCACACCCCTTGAGCCCCATTAATTAAGGTACCAACATAGGCAACATACGGAATTTTAGGATAACTGGCATATTTCTTAGGGGTTTGGCCTGTTTTGCCATAATGTTTAAATAGATGATGAATAATTTGCTGTGATTCGTACAAACGATCCCCAGTATTGTCATCTACCAAGAAAGGAAATTGTTGTTTTCCACCTAATTTTTGCACATCCAAACGGTACTTTTTAGCCCCTTTTGGACATGGGTAGACCTCATAATCCAAATTGAGCGTGGTCAGAACTTCACGCACACGACGGCAATACGGAGAACCTTCAAATTCGTACAGTTTAAGGGCTTTATCAGGTTGTTTGGGATAAGACGTCCCATTTGTACCTCGTCCGCCCTCTGCTACGCCTGAGAGCAACGCTTGCGCCACTTTTAATTGATGCAACAACATATATTCTTCCTTTCTTCTTTTATTTCGTATTTTTATACAACAGCCGAGAGTCCTCAGCTGAAGTTTGTATTTTTTCCAGATTTATATCGTCGTATATAAGTAAGCAATGCCAACTGATTCCATGACTAAAAACTCAAACCCACTTAAAGAACAACCAATTGCTCTTTTGAAACAACAATGCCGTTATTGTCAGCATAAATAAAATCACCAGACTGAATGTTTACACCACCAAAACTTAATGGAATATCTGTTTCACCCACGCCTTTGCGGTTACTTTTTTGTGGAATCGCAGCCAAAGCATGCACACCTAAATCAAGTTCGGCAATCGCATCAACATCACGCACGCAGCCGTAAATAATGACGCCATTCCAATGATTGTTAACTGCAGATTCAGCAATCATATCACCCATCAAGGCACAGCGCATCGACGCACCACCATCCACAACCAATACTTTACCCGTACCATCGGTTGCCAATAATTCTTTAACACGAGAGTTATCTTCAAAACATTTGACCGTCATCACCTGACCGCCAAAACTTTTTCGTGCACCATAACTTTGAAAGAATTTACCATCCAACGACGGGATCACCACTTGTAATTCTTTATCTGGATGATCATCAAGTAAATCACAGGTGACGAATGGAACTGTAGACACGGTATTTCCCTCATTTAATTGTTAGTATGCGTAAATTATCATAAATCTCGAACTTTTCAGTCTGAGTTTGTGCTGCATCGACCATAGTATGAGCCACTTGCTGTGCTGTCACTGGCTTAAATTTGAAACGGTCTGGTACAAAATGCGAAAAGCGCATATAAAGTTTCTGTGTCGCATCTTCTAAACGTCGAGATTCATGACGCTCGCCAAGTAACAGCGAAGGCTTTAATATCGAAAGTTGATTTAACTTTAAGGTTTTTAAATAATATTCCAATTCCCCTTTGACTCGATTATAAAAAAATGCGGAATTGGCGTCAGCGCCCATAGCACTAACTATGATCAAATGGGTTTCTGTATATTCTAATAATTCAGCAAAATGCGCATTGATGCTAAAATCGATCTGATAAAAATGATCTTTAGACCCTGCTTTTTTAATGGTCGAGCCTAAACAACTAAAGGCATGACTATAATCTCTCACATCATCCTGAGTCAGAGAAAGAAAGTCACTGATCACCATTTGTTGAACTTTTGCCAGTCCATTCAGTTCATGGTCACGCTGACGTACCACAGCCGTAATATTCTTACATCTTGCATTTTGACTGAGCTGACGAACCAGCTCCCGCCCGACCAATCCTGTTGCTCCGATGACAATCGCATTCTCTATACTTTTAGTCATTTTTCATACAATCTCAATCACTTTAGACTAATCTAACGTTTTCTTTAAAATTTTTCTGCATCTAAAATGTTGTCAAAGCATGTCAAGACTTGACTTAAGCGCTTAGTTTAATCACAATATGGCACTTGTTTACGGGCTGGTGATAGTTCTTCTGATGTTGGTTTTCAGATGTAATTTCAGCCCGCCCAGACCAATCTATTTCAAGGAGTGCACGAGTGGCAAACTCTGCTCAAGCAAAAAAACGTGCTCGTCAAAACGTTAAAGCACGTCAACACAACGCAAGCTTACGTTCTATGGTTCGTACTTATCTTAAACGCACAGTAGCTGCTATTGCTGCTGGTGATTATGCTGTCGCTACAGAAGCTTACAAAAAAGCTGTTCCTGTTATCGATCGTATGGCTGATAAAGGCATCATCCATAAAAACAAAGCTGCTCGTCATAAGAGCCGTTTAAATGCACAAGTTAAAGCTTTAGCTAACTAATTTGTTGCGATAAAAAAAGCCCTTTTTAGGGCTTTTTTTGTACCTATAGGTTTTTAAAAGCAAAAAAATAAGGTCCTCGATGGACCTTATTTTTTTAATTATAGGCTATTTATTAATCAGTTTCATATTCGTCGCTGATAAATATGTCCATAATAAGTTTTGGCTTGCTGTCAAATTTGTCCAACGTTGATTGCCACCATTGGTACAGCTATATCGAATTAAATCCGCACGGTTATTTTGCAAACGTCCCGTATTTAAATCCATACATTGACCACTTTGACGAATCGTTGTAGTCGCAGGGTCCATGGTCCAAATTTGATTGGTTTGGTTTAACACGCAACGTTCTAGCGTCACTTTAGCTGAACCACCGTTGCCTGTTACGCATTGATCTGGATTTGACTTACTGTGTATACGACCAATGGCATCATATACCCACTGTTCAGTATCATCCGCAGTACATCCGCTTGGACCACTGATGTACAAATTTAATGCTCCATCAGTTAAGGTTTCAGATTTCAAACAGTTGTTTCCATTTTTGATCAATGTCGCCTGCTCGAACAGACCTTCTTGAGTGACTGAAAGCTTTTTCATAAATGCTTCGAGTGCGCTTTGCGCCTCAGGTATTTGATTGGTTAGGTCTTGTGCATACACATTCATCCAACGATTTAGTCGGTATGCTGTGTTTTGTTGCGACTCATAACGGGTTAATTGCTGACGCGCCACACTATTCATCAATGACATGTCATTTTTATATGACTCATACAGCATTTTTTCAGTTGGATTAAGAGCAACAACAGCATTTGCAGCTTGCGCTTCCAAAGCACTTTCTAATTGAGGAAGTTCGATAGCACGCAAAGCACTATAACCATGCTGACGTCCAATTTTGACGGCCGGCTTGATCGCTGTGCTGTAAACTGGAATATCAATATTTGCTAATAATTTGGCTTCTTCACCTGCTTTTTTACAGTATAAATTGACCTTCTGTGGTTGATCTGCCAAAGCTAAATTGACATGCAGTTTATTGGCATTACTACCTAGTCGTACAGGTGCTAAAGCAATATTGTTGACTTTATTCGTGTATTGCACATTCAACCAACATGCAGCTTGGTCTAAGGCCGTATTGGCCGCCGTTAAATCATAAACATTACCCCAGTTTGAACGTGCCGCAGGATATAACAAACCGACTTGATTGACAGGATCATAACCACCTAAAATGGTAATGACAGGCTGACCAAATACTCGTGGTCGTGGATAATTTTGATCTGCGTTATACCAAACCGGAGCCGTCGAATTTGGCATCTTCGGTTGAGCGACTTCCATTTCACGAGTGGTTTTATTCCACTTTTTGTAGCCGGTAGGCGAAGTTTCATCCCAGACATAACGGTCAAAGTGTGGTTGAATTTTCAGGAATGTGCTGTAACCCGTATAGTGTGTGTAGCGTGATACATTACTATCAGGATACCCGCCGGACATGGCATCTTTTCCGTACGGAAACAAATTTTTAAAATTAGGGATCCCATTACTACCATCCCACTTCCATGTCGCCGTCCATGATAGATTTCCGCGCATCATATGACGATTGGCAATATAACCCCATCCACTGTCCGCATGATGTGCAGCCCAAAATAGATTGTCACCTACCTGACCAGGGTAATGTCCTAAACCATAGTGATGGCCAATTTCATGGCTAAATTCATTCCCTACAGAATCATAAAGCGTGAGCATGCCATTACCACCACTCAGTCCATGAGTATGCACACCATTGGCATAGTTCCCCTTCGTATGATGGACAACTACTGTTTGGGTTAATTGTGGCTGGCTCTGGTTGGCCATAGATGCACTGGTAATGCCCCAGTTGGCAAGGTTTATACCGACACTAAAGGTTGATTTACCGACATCCTCACGCATGTCTCCTGCGTAAACACCACCATCTCCGGCACTTTTACTGTCATAAATGACACCTGACGAGACCATTACACGGTTCAACTTAACATCATCATATTGCGCGACCGTCATTTCTGCAGCTGGAATAGTCTGAAAGTAATCTGTCCCTGCTTTTTCAGGCTCTAAAAGCATGTAATGACCTGAAGATTTGGGTGTATCTGTCAACATTCCTATACGGATATTATTCAACACCAATTCACCTGGTGCAGCAAAATCGATTTTATCTTCAGCCAACTCACCACTGACTTTATTTGCGTCGATAAATTTTAATCTTAGACCGGGTTTAACTTCATCCCAATTGAGTGTTGTGGTCCACGCGCGTTTACTGTACCAAACATCTGGACGCCCTCTTTGCCCACTTTGGTCTGAAACAGGCATCTGCGTTGGATCATCCAATGTCGCGGTGCGAACTAAGCGATTGTTTTGATAGATTTCTACTTTGAGTTGCTTGATGTTTTGCATATCAAGTGTTGGCGTCACGATAAGCAGCGCTTCTTTTTCACTGGTTAACCGTGGCATTTTCTTGGCTTCGTTCGCATTCGGGTCAACGACATGACTTTGACCAAATTGAACTTGCGCGGAAAAGCTACCGACTAAATCATTACGTATTTCACGAACAGCATCATTGGCATCGTAGTCATAAAAACCAATGCTTGTTTCATCGACTATATCTTGGGTCGGTTCTGGATAACTGGCAGATGATGCAGTGCCACTTGAACTATCACCACCACCTCCGCCACCACAAGCAACTAACATTAATGACACAATACAAATTGATAATTTGTTATATGAAAAACCTATCACACTTTTCACTACTATTCCCCAATTAGCCACAAAAAAATCCAATTAAGAGACTTACATAAAATATATAAATCAATAAGTTACAACAAATATAATGCTATTTTCTTTTTATTAATCATTCAATTGCCGCGTTTTGTCACTTATTAACAATTCAAATTAAATCTAAATATTTAGTATTGGCTGAATCACGATTGCTGTGACAGGTACTTCACTTATCAACTAAAATTAAGGTGTAGTCCTTTAAATACAATCGTATATTCCCGACAAAAATTGTCAGGATATTTTTAGAAACTTTGTAAATAAAAATTTTTAGAAATGGTTTAATCCCATATATTTTTTATGGTATTTTAATTTTCATCCTAGGCAGCCATTGCTGTACAAATGAAAAGAGGGATAAAAATGTCGATTAACCAATTTTTGCCATCATTAGAAAAATTTGCAGAAGCAGAACATCAATATATTGAATATTTTACATCGAAAGGTGAAAAAGACATTTTAGGTAAAGTCATTTCAAATATGAAATCGACCGCTGAGATTCAAGCCTCTCAAGGCGTAGACTCATGGTTAGCATATGGCGTGTATTTACCTGCTGTAGAACGCATCTTTGCGCTACATCAAGGGGAAACAGAAGCTGAATTTTTTGAACGCACACAATATCCAGTTGAAATCGTACAAGCGTATAGCATTAAGGATCATGACATTGCCACATTGATTGCTGCAGACAAATACAGTCGAATCCACCAACAGCACCTCCCAGTTAATACTAGCCGCTGGCCTTATAGTGACGACGGTTCAAGTATTGATTTAAATCAGTATCCTGCACGAATTAAAGCCAATATTTAATCTTTTATTTAATGAAATATTGAAGCAGATAAAAAAGGCATCCCGTACATGGATGCCTTTTTTAAATATTTTGTATGCGCAAAAATACTTAGAGTTGCTGCTCAGCCTGCTGAAATTCACGAATATTTAATTCATTTAGTTCTCCACGCCAAATCCATTTCAGTTTTGACTCAAGGAATACATCTCCTTCAAACCAAACAAATAAACCTTCCATCATTTTCGGCCAGTCTTCGCGTGTCACGATATTTTTACCTGAAATAATGGCAAGAATTGCAGCCAAAATCGTATCATGACTCACCGCTAGACTCAGACCATAATCATTGGTTGGATGAGTGTTGTAAATCAACTCCAAAACATCTACCACCCCATGAATGGGCTGTTTCATACCCGGCAAAGCATTATTCACAAAACTATTGATAAAGCCTAAAGCACCTTGCTTTTGAAAGTATGGTCCTGCTTTTTTAATATCGAGCACAAAACTTCCCGGCTCGACCAATAATCCTTGTTCAATGATCTCGATATGGTGGGTATTCGGTTCAATCGTGACATTATCTGCACCTTGAATCATCAATGCCGCCGTATCCACACAGCGCTGAATTGGACTCGAAATACAGTGCTGAATAACACGATCGGTATTTTCAACCAAATAGCTGCCCCACGCTTCGGCTAAATCTCGTCCTTGATGGGTCAGTTGCAAGTCATAACCGGCCAAGCCTTGTCCTTGTACAACTTCACGAATGGAATGACGTGTAAACAATGTTACAGGCGTCTTTTCATCCGGCAATAAGTCTATTGCTTTCAGCATACTAGGAGGGAGCAAATCTAGGGCCATAATTGACAGTTCTTAAATGCAGGAGATTTAACGGAGTGTGCTGACACTATAGCATGAACCCGATTTAGCTCAAGTTTTGTCAGGCATGTTTGCCAAAGCATTTAAGGCCAATTCTTTCATTTCGGCATTTTTAAATGCAATAAATCCACCATTTAATAAAGTCGTGCGTTGGTTATATAGAAATGCGCGACCTTTAAAATCAACCAAACCACCACCAATACGCTCGATTAAACATTGTCCAGCGCTCGTATCCCATTCACAAGTCGGATGAAAACGCGGATAAATATCCACTCGATCTTCTAACATCATACAAAACTTATATGCACTACCAGCATGGTAGGCCTGAAAAGGAGTGAGTTTTTCTAAAGCGTCTAGATAGTCCGTATAAATCGGCTTATTTTTGGCACTTTGACTCAAGCCAACGTGTACGACACTCTCTGCAGAGGTTTGAACATATTCATACCATGCAGTGGACTGGCTATCATATTTCAGCGGCAGTCCCGCAAAGGGGCAAATATATACGCTATATTCCCCCGGGATCGCCAATATGGCAAAAGTGGTATTGGCCCCATCTACCAAACTCAGATTAATGGTAAATTCAGGTCTTTTATGTAAAAACTCTTTGGTACCATCCAAGGGATCAAGCAGCCAAAATTTTTGCCATTGCATACGTTCAGACTTGTCACCTTCTTCTGACAATACAGGCAAGTTAGAAACTTTGGATAATGCTTGAGTAATATAGCTATTTGCACGATAGTCCGCTTGCGTTACAGGTGAATCATCACTTTTACGTTCCACATCAAAATCCGCACCTGAGCAATAACGCTGATATTCTTCTCGCAAAATTTCGCAAGCTTGTGTCACAATGGGAACCAACTGCAAAATCAGTGGGTCTTGCGGTGCTGTTGTTGTTTTAAACATAGAATACCTTTATATGCCAAATTACTCAGAAAAGCCGACGATCATTTTTGATATGGACGGTACTTTACTCGATCTTGCCTATGATGATTTCATTTGGAATGAGCTGCTGCCAATTCGCTATGCTGAACAGCATCAGTGCTCACTCGAACAAAGCAAGCAAACGCTATTTAGTTTTTATCAACAGCATAATCATACCCTAAAATGGTACTCCTCTCGCTTTTGGACGTCACAAGTTGGCGTTGATGTTCTGGAAATGCAAATAGAACAAAAAGCCAAAGTAGCCAAACGCGAAGGCTGCATTGAGCTGCTTACCTATCTTAAAGAAAATGGCTATCCTATTTGGCTTGCGACCAATGCCGACTTTGCAGGCTTACAATTCAAACTTAAAGAAACCGGTCTTCGTGATTTTTTCGATGTTATCGTCAGTTCAGAAACGCTCGGTCATGCCAAAGAGTTTATTGAGTTTTGGCAAATATTAGCAAGCAAACATCCCTTCGATGCAAAAAACTGTTACTTCATTGATGACACAGAAAAAGTGCTCAATGGTGCAAAACTTTTTGGGATTGAACAGCTCTATTCGATTCAACAGCCTTCATCTGCCAAAGCGCCTCGAGAGACTTGTAATTATCCAATGCTGTCCGCATTAACAGATTTAATCCCTATTTTAGAAGCTCAAATGACTGAGCACGTCGAGGAACAGAAAAAATATGCGTAAATCAAATCTAGCCGAAGATGCGGTTGGTATGCGTATAGACAAATGGTTGTGGGCTGCACGTTTTTTTAAAACACGCTCTATTGCCAAAAATGCTATTGAAGGCGGTAAAGTTCATCATAATGGCGAACGCGTTAAAGTCTCTCGTGAGGTTCGTGTAGGCATGGAATTAACCATTGCACAAGGCCTTGAGAAAAAAACCGTGGTGGTGAAAGCACTGTCGGATGTTCGTGGGCCTGCCCCAACCGCTCAGCTGCTTTATGATGAAACTGAGGTCAGTATTGCAAAACGGGAATTGCTCGCATCCCAAAGAAAGTTGCATAATCTAGCTCGGCCAGATCATCGACCAAGTAAAAAAGATCGTCGAGATATTGGTAAATTTAAAAGAGAAAATGATCAACAGTTTGACCAGCAATGGTCTTATAATGATGATTAAGTTAAAGCGTCACAACATGTCGCACCTGTTGTGATTTTCATAGAACAAAAGGATGATTTCTGTCACTATACCCTCGTGGAACAGATTTAAACTGAATACATCCACTTGAGTATATTGTTTCGTGACATCGTATTGAGGTTGTAAGATGGATGATAATAAAAGCAAGGCGTTAAATGCGGCCTTAAGCCAAATTGAAAAGCAGTTTGGTAAAAACACCGTAATGCGTCTTGGTGATAATACTGTACAGGCGGTTGAGGCTGTCTCTACGGGTTCTTTAACACTAGATATCGCACTAGGTATTGGTGGTTTACCTAAAGGTCGTATCGTAGAAATCTACGGTCCTGAATCTTCTGGTAAAACGACTATGACATTACAAGCCATTGCCCAATGTCAAAAAACTGGCGGTACTTGTGCATTCATCGATGCTGAACATGCATTAGATCCTCAATACGCACGTAAACTTGGCGTAGATATTGATAACCTTCTTGTTTCACAGCCAGACAATGGTGAACAAGCGCTTGAAATTGCAGACATGCTGGTACGTTCAGGTGCCATTGACCTGATCGTAGTCGACTCGGTCGCTGCACTTACCCCTCGCGCCGAAATTGAAGGCGAAATGGGTGACTCACACATGGGCTTACAAGCTCGTCTGATGAGCCAAGCACTCCGTAAAATTACTGGTAATGCAAAACGTTCGAACTGTATGGTGATCTTCATTAACCAAATCCGTATGAAGATTGGTGTAATGTTTGGTAGCCCAGAAACCACAACGGGCGGTAATGCATTGAAATTCTATGCGTCTGTACGTTTAGATATCCGCCGTATTGGTCAAGTGAAAGAAGGCGACGAGATCATTGGTTCAGAAACCAAAGTGAAAGTTGTGAAAAACAAAATGGCTCCTCCATTCCGTGAAGCGATTTTCCAAATTCTATACGGTAAAGGCGTGAACCATTTAGGTGAACTTGTTGACCTTGCGGTACAACAAGAAATTGTTCAAAAAGCAGGTGCTTGGTATTCATACCAAGGTGACAAGATTGGTCAAGGTAAAAACAATACCATTCGCCACTTAGAAGAACACCCTGAACTTGCACAAACCATTGAAAAACTGATTCGTGAACAACTTCTGACTACGGGTACAGCACCTGTAGAAGACAAAGACGAAGAAGAACCAGACTTTTTAGATGCTTAATTACAGCATGCTTTAATAGCGGACAAAAACGCCCTACGGGGCGTTTTGTTTTGCACTCAAAATTTGTATTAAAATGACCCCATGACTAAAGACCATTTTACACTCTTGCTCGACTATGAAGCACTAAAACAACAGTTTGCAGAAGCTGAAGAACCCACCAGCGTAAATCATGCTTCACAAACTGACATCCCGCATGACAATGCTTCAGTGATCGATCACTCTGCGTTGCATTTTGATGCCAATGGTAAAGATGTTCAAGCTGAAAAAAAACCAGGACTGCGCGGCTCTCGTCTACGCTCCTACGCCTTTGCAGTACTCACACGCAAAGAATACTCAAAAGCGGATTTAATCGAGAAATTAGCACTGTATGCGGATAGTCGTGAAGAAGTCATACACTTGGTGGAAGAACTCGCACGTGAGAACTATCAAAGCGATCAACGTGTAGCAGAAATGCTGTTGTCGAGTCAAAAGCGTAAAGGTAAAGGTCCCAACCGTATAAAGCTCGCTTTAAAAAATAAAAAAGTAGACAGTGAATTAATTCAGGATGAATTAAAAGAAACAGATTGGGTCGCCGAAGCCTACCAGCTCAAGATCAAAAAATTTGGCAAAGCTGTTGAACGTGATCCAAAACAAAAAGCCAAACAAATACGTTTTTTACAATATCGAGGATTCGATCTAGATACGATTTTTAAAGTGATTGCACGTAAAGAATTTGATGACGAATAACAAAGATATAGATCTAAATGAAGAATTAATAAAACTAAAATAAAGAAGAATCTAGGGTTAAAAAAAATGAGAGGAAGTTTAATTTATTATTATTGAAACTGGTGGCAACCCTACCAGCAAGACTTCGGCACATCATATTTCTACTACCGTTGCTACCTTCCGGTCCTGGCGGGGTTTGTAGAGTACAATTGCGAAGTAACCGGCAGGGCTACCATTGCAAGAACAGAGTATAGAGATTTTTAATAAACATGCAAGCCTAAAACCAAGAATTCCTGAGTAGAAAACACTGTTTGATTATTTATAAATCAATATGATGGTCGATGATGTAGAAAACGTGAAACTTCATCACTATATTTTTACTTTAATACACAGCAAGATTGTAAAAGCTTATTGCAATTCAGATCTTTGGCGTTTTTAATGTGCTTATCGTTTTATCTAAAGCTGTCTGTAATAAAACTATTCAATACGGACATGCTTGTAACTACATGGAATTTTTATGATGTTTAAACAGCATGTATTGTGTGCCCTTACATTGACTTGCTCAGGTGCATTATTTGCCAATATTCCAATTGAATCTCGTGGTTTGAGTGGCGCAGATAATGGCACTGTGTATACAGCAAATAATACGGCCATTCAAACAGGTGCTGGCTCTACCCCTACGCCAACAAATTTGAATTGGCAGCTTATGCAGAAGAACCAACAGCTTGAAAATGAATTGCGTAGCTTACGCGGTAAAATGGAAGAGCAAGACAATATTATCGAACAATTAAAAAGTGAACTTACAAACCGCTATGCAGATTTAGATCAACGTTTAGAGCTACTCCAACAAAAAGTAGATCCGAGTGAAGACACAGAGGCTGCGGAGGATAACCAACAAGGTACTGCACCCAGTAGCAGCTAATATAGCCCCTACACCAGCTAAACAACCTACGACCCAAGCAACATTAAGCTCATCTGCAAAACAACCTGTAAATGCAGGTGGTGACTCACTTGAGCTTGAGAAAGCAGCTTATACCGTTGCTTTAGATGCATATAAACAAGGTGGTGCGAAAAAAGCCATTGCACCAATGAAAAACTTTATTAAGAATAATCCTAATAGCGTCTACATTAGCAATGCATATTTTTGGTTAGCTGAGTTCAACCTTGCTGTTGAACCGACCAACTACGCAGAAGCGAAAAAGAACTATAGTATCGTGGTAGATCAATACCCTGAGTCGACCCGCGCGCCTAGAGCGTTATATCAACTGTATAGCATTGCAAAAGACGTCGATCGAAATAGCAGTTTAGCAACGCAGCTCAAAACCAAGCTTACCCAAAAATATCCAAAATCTGAAGAAGCAGGCTTTGTTAAAAAATAGTCCTATTTTTAACGCAAAAAAAAGACACCTTATAAGGTGTCTTTTTTTATTCGCAGCATTTAGCGTACGATACCGCGCTTAGACTGCTCAAGTGAGTCAATCAACAATTGCGCTTCTGCCACTTCAGGCAAAATTTCAGTACGAATACGTTCAATCGCTTCATTCGTCGTTAATCCATCTTTATAGATCAATTTAAAGGATTCACGTAAACCTTGAATCACATTTTTAGACCAACCTTTACGACGCATTCCTTCAATGTTCATGGCAAAAGCATGGGCTGGATTACCAGATACCATGACATAAGCAGGTACATCTTTCAAAATAAGAGATGCACCACCAATCATACTGTAAGAATCGATTTTACAGAATTGATGAATACCAGAGTTACCACCTACGATGACATAATCACCAATGTGGACATGACCTGCAACGCCGACGTTATTAGCAAAGATATTATGATCACCTACCACACAGTCATGTGCAATATGTGTATTCACCATCAATAAATTATGACTACCAACTTTAGTTAGACCCTGATCTTGAACAGTACCACGGTGTAAACTACAGTGTTCACGAATCGAGTTATGATCCCCGATTTCTAACCAAGTTTCTTCACCAGCATATTTCAAGTCTTGGCAGACTTCACCAACACTGGCAAATTGAAAAATTTCGTTATGTTGACCAATACGGGTATAACCACCCACCACAACATGTGAATGCAGTTTAGTACCCGCTCCAATTGTGACTTGAGGACCAATAATACAATATGGTCCAATTTGCACATCCGGAGCAATTACTGCTGATGAGTCAATAATGGCGGTAGGATGAATTAATTCGTTATTGCTCATGCTGTCTCTGTTTTCTGATGCGAAACCATAATTTCCGCGGTTGCTGCGACTACGCCATCTACAGTGGCAACACAATTATATTTGTAAATGCCACGCTTTTGCATCACTAATTCTGATTTTAATACAAGTTGATCGCCTGCAACGACTTGTTTTTTAAATCGGACCTTTTCTGCACCAGCAAATAAGAACAACGAACCCGCTGAAGGTTTCTCATTATTCATGATGAAACCTAAGATACCCGACACTTGCGCCAATGCTTCAACAATCAGCACACCCGGCATAATTGGGTATTCAGGGAAATGGCCCTGTAAAAATTCTTCGTTAATCGTTACATTTTTATAGCCTACAATCCCGTTGTCAGTCACTTCAACAACACGATCAACCAATAAAAACGGATAACGATGTGGCAAATATTCACGAATAGTCTGAATAGTCATTGGTAATTCAGGTTTTGTGAAAGCTGGGGTATTCGACTCTGTCATCATAATTATTTACGCAATTTAAATGTTGATTCAAGGGACTCAATTTGAGACTGCATATGATCAAGTCGTTTGACCAATTGGGTCAATGGCACATCTGCTAATTGTTTAAAGCGGATTGCTGCCTTTTTCCAAGAACCACTTTCAAGCATTGGCGTGCCTGAAGAATAACTTCCAGCAACGGAAATACTTTTTGTGACCATTGACATACCGGTAATTGTCACATTATCTGCAATATTAATGTGACCTACGATACCAACAGCCCCTGCTAGCACACAATTTTTGCCAATAGTTGTACTACCAGCAATGCCACATTTCGCAGCCATTGCTGTATTTGCACCAACTTTGACGTTATGTGCGATTTGCACAAGGTTATCAATAATGACACCATCTTCCAAAATTGTGTCATCTAAAGCACCACGGTCGATACTACAATTTGAGCCAATACGCACATCATTCCCGATGCGTACAGAACCTAATTGAGCAATACGATGCCATTTCCCTTGATAAGGCGCAAAACCAAACCCTTCACCACCGATCACCGTATTTGCATGGATACGTACACGATCACCTAACTTGGCTTCACCAGTAATCGTCACATGCGAATCGATAAAACAATCTTTACCAATTTCAACACCATGATCAATCTTCACTTGTGATTCAATTCGAGTTCCTTCACCCACCACGCTATTCGCACCAATCACCACATAATGCCCAATATAAGCAGTATCAGAAATGATTGCAGAAGGATGAATTTGGGCAGTACTTTCAATTCCTGTTTCTACAGATTTTTTTTCAAAAACATGCGTCAGAATAGCGAAAGCCAGATACGGATTGGGTACAACAATGAAGTTTTGCTGTGAAGGGATTTGTGACTGCATCTCTGCAGTCACAATCAGCGCACCAGCCTGAGACTGTTGAGCTTCATTCAGATATTTATCTGCGTTTAAAAATGCAAGCTGATGCGGTTGAGCACTCTCTAGACTTGCCATTCCACTGAATTGCAAGTCTAACTGACCAATACATTGACCTTGAACAAGTTGAGCAAGCTTTTCTAAACTGAATTTTTGAGAATTCATTGATTATTTAATTGCATTAACCTTTTGAATCATTTTATCAGTTAAATCAAACTTAGGGTCATACGCAAGTGTTGAATTTTTATTCAAAACAACATCTAACTTATTTTCTGTGCGCAATTGTTCTGCAACTTGCTTGATTCGTGTATCCATCGTGCGATTTAAAGACTGAATATTCCCTTGAACCGAAGCTTGAACTTTTTGCTGTAAATCAGTCAGCTCTTTAAGTTTAGTTTGATACTGTTGACCCATTTGCTGCTTTTGCGCAGCAGTCAACTTATCACCACCCTGCTGAGCTTTTTGCTGCATTGCTTCTAGCTCTTTAGCCAGTGATTCAATTTTTGTCGTTTGTGGTTTCAATTGCTGTTGAATTTGAGCATTTTGTTGCTTGATGTAAGTACTTTGATCAACCACTTTTTCTAAATCAACCACACCATAACCCGCTGCATGTACCACAGCAGAACACGACATACCCAATACCGCAAAACCAGCAAATAATTTATTCATCTTATCAACCTGTAATTTTGTTATACCTAGAAGGGTCGTACTTAGAATGTACGACCAATCTCGAATTGAATTTCTTTTGTTTCATCGCCAGCTTTATCATTAAGCGGGAATGCATAACTCAGTGAAATTGGACCAATCATCGTGATCCAAGTAAAGCCAGCACCAACGCTATAACGCATGTTATTCATATCAAAGCCGTAATTATCTTTACAGTATTGACGGTCTTCACTAGATTTAGGAACATCACATTGGGTATCAAATACTTGTGCGCCTTCAGCAAATAAAACTGGACGAACTTGACGAGCCCAATCACCTTTAAATGGTACAGGTAAAGCTAATTCAGTACCAAATTGAATTAAAGCATTACCACCGACTTCTTCTGGATCGTAGTCAACCTGATTTTGCGCATCATAATACACACCAGGATATTTCGGCCCTAAAGTACTGTTATCATAACCACGTACCGAACCAAAACCACCAGCATAGAAGTTTTTATAGAACGGCAAATCATTACCATAGCCTAACTTACCGTAACCACGTAATACAAAGTCTTTACCGAGTGGGAAATAAGCTTGAGCATCGTAAGTGATTTTTTGATATTCAACATCACTACCCGGTAATGCAATTTCGGCATTGACGCGGTGTGACATACCCGATGTAGGGAATACCGGGCGATTCAAGGTGTTATATGACCAACCCAAGTTAAGGTTATAAGTTAAGAAATCACCTTTAAATTCATTATCATAAGTAATTTCTTCAACAGCACATTTATAACCAATTATTTCGTTTTTATCATTATAAACAGGTACAGTATTTTGAGACTCACCATTAGCATCTTTTGGGCAGTAAGAACCTTTCCCTGTAGCTTTACCACCGTTAGCAAGTAAGTAGTCACGGACATACGTAGATACATATGGGCCTGTAGTTACATCAGTTTGATCAACATTCAAACCCATACTGATACTTTGGTTTTCATCGATCGGATAACCAAAGTTGATACCACCACCAAAACTATCAGTGACGTAGTTATTAACGTTATAGTCGTTATCTAACTTGGTTTTACGGTAGTACAAGTTATAACCACGGCGTACACCATCAATAGTGAAATATGGGTCAGTTACACTTAGGTTGTAGTAATCTTGAGTCTCTGAACGTGACAAATCAATAGAAACTGCATTACCTGTACCCAAGAAGTTGGTTTGACTCAAACCTGCTTGGAAAGTTACACCGCCACTTTGTGAGAAACCAACAGCTAAAGTACTTGTCCCCGAATGCTGCTCTTCAACATTTACATTTAAATCAATTTGATCTGGCGTACCCGGAATACGTGCAGGCTTAACATCAACGGTTTTAAAGAAACCAGTACGTTCTAAACGCACTTTAGACAAATCAATTTTTTCGTTACTTGCTAATGCGCCTTCCATTTGACGCATTTCACGACGTAGAACTTCATCAGCTGTTTTCGAGTTACCTGTGAAATTAATACGGCGAACAGTGACTTGCTGACCCGGATTCACATAGTAATTTAAATCAACCAATTTGGTGTCTTTATTGATTTCAGGAACAATGTTCACTTCTGCAAAGTAGTAACCTGCGTTACCATATTTACGAAGTAAAAGTTGTTTAACACCATTCACTTTTTCTTGTGAATATAAATCGCCATCTTTATAGAGTTTTAAAGCGTTTAAATCAGTTTGCGTATAAAGCGTATCACCTAAGAAATGGGTTTCACCAAACTTAAATTGTTCTCCTTCATCCACCGAAACTTCGATAAAGACATGCTTTTTATCTTCACTCAAATTCAGACTTGAATTAGTAATGTTGAAGTTGATGTAACCTTTGTTGAGATACATCGCACGTAAAGCTTCTAAACTCGCAGCCATCTTTTCACGTGCATAGCGGTCATTACGAGAAATGATCGAGTTCCAACCACTTTCTTTTAATGCAAAAATTTGTTTAATTTCACTTTCTTTAAAAACCGTATTACCAATGATATTGATATCAAATACTTTGGCAGATTGACCTTCTTCAAACTCGATTAAGACATTGACACGGTTATTCGGTTGAGCGGTTGTAATAACTTTA
Organism: Acinetobacter sp. YH16044; assembly: GCF_013417145.1. Lineage (NCBI taxonomy): Bacteria > Pseudomonadati > Pseudomonadota > Gammaproteobacteria > Moraxellales > Moraxellaceae > Acinetobacter > Acinetobacter sp. YH16044. The sequence continues at coordinate 22,848 of NZ_VPEK01000005.1, read as the reverse complement.
ACATCAGCATCATAACGACCTTGCTGCATGTACTGTTGTTCTAATTCAGTCTCAACCGTTTGCAAAGATGATTTCTTTAAAACTTCACCTTCAGACAGACCCATTTTCTTTAAGCCTTCTTCCAAGGCTTCTTTAGGAATAAGTTTATTGCCTTTTAGCTCAACTTTAGAAATTACTGGGCGTTCAACCACTGTATATACAAGGGTATTACCGACTTGTGAAGATTTGACATCATCAAACAAACCCGATGCAAACATGCTACGAATTGAGTTTGAAATGATTTGATCATTGACACGATCACCAGCGGAGAATGGGATCATTCCGGCTACATTGTCAGGAGTTAAACGCACTAAGCCATCAACACGAATATCTTGTACTACAAAATCATCTGCTGCATATACTTGTTGTGCTACGGCCATAGCACTAACCAGTGCCAATGGCATAAATAAATGTTTGTGCTGCATGCCAGTCTTTTCCGCTGTTAATTTATTTCGTATAACGTTCTTATAAACGCATAATGTCATTGAATAGAGCCAGTAGCATCATGCTACCCAGCAATACCATACCAATTTTTAATCCAACCAATTGTATTTGTTCAGAAACAGGTTTACCACGAATTAATTCAATAAAATAGTAAATTAAATGACCGCCATCGAGCATAGGAATCGGTAGTAAATTTAAAATACCTAAACTCACACTCATCAGTGCCATAAATGAAATGAAGGTTTGCCACCCCATTTCAGCACTTTGTCCAGCCACTTTCGCAATGGTAATCGGACCAGATAAATTATCCAAACCCACCAAACCACGCACCATTTTTACAATAGAATTCAGGATCATACTAGATATCTGCCCTGTTTTTTCTACCGCTTTGCCCATCGCCTCTACAGGCGTGTATTGAATGGTTTGTTTGTATTCGGCGGGAATATTGACTTTACCCGGATCGCTTTGTACACCTAAAAGACCTGTGACTTTACCCATTTGGTCACGCTTACCTTGCGGCATCACGTTTAAATGCACAATTTTATTTTGTCGTAAAACATCAATTTTAAGTAACTTTTCTGGAGAAGCTTGTACAACTTGTACAACATCAAACCAGTCTTTCATTTTTACGCCATCAATCGAAACAATTCGATCACCCACTTGCATCCCTTGGCGAATCGCTGCGCCATCTTCACTGAGTTTTGAAACCACTGCAGGAATTTCAGGACGATATGGCGTAAAACCAAGAACATCGAGTGGTGACTGAGTTTGGTCGCGTAAAAAACTCTGAATTGGTAAACTGAAGTTTTGAATTTGCCCTGCACGTTCAGCTTGAATTTGAATGTTGCCAGTTTCACCCACACGATCAACCAAGGCATAATTCAAGCGCTCCCAAGTGGATACTTGAGTACCATCTACGGCAGTAATTTTATCACCAGACTGCATTTGCGCAGCCGCTGCTGGTGTATTTGGTAAAATTTTACCTACGCGCGTATTGAGCTGTTCCTGTGCAGGTAAAAATAAAATCCAAAACAACACCACAGCAAAAGCCAAGTTGATGAGTGGCCCTGCAGCAACAATTGCAATACGTTTCCAAGGGTGTTGTCTGTTAAATGCTTTCGGTAAGTCTTCTGCTGCGACATCACCTTCACGCTCATCTAACATTTTGACATAACCACCCAGTGGTAATGCAGACAGTTGATATTGAATACCTGATTTCTTCGACGTCCACTTGAGCAGTGTTGGGCCAAAACCAATCGAATAAACTAAAACCTTTACGCCCAGTTTACGTGCAACGAAATAATGCCCAAATTCATGAATCGCTATCAGCGGTCCAAGTAGCAATATTGCTGCAATAATCATAAACAAGGCATTCATGTCTTAACTTCCTGAATTCAATACTGCTTTTTCAGCAACCATACGTGCCGATTTATCTGCATGCAAAATAACATCAATATTATTTGCAGCTGAGTTTTCAACTTGCCCCAACACATGTTCCACAATTTGCGGGATTTGAGTAAAGCCAATTTTCTCATGCAAAAATGCTGCCACGGCGATTTCATTGGCTGCATTTAAAATCGTAGGAGCTAAGCCTCCAGCCTTCATGGCTTGACGTGCTAATTTTAGTGCTGGGAATCGCTGTATATCAGGCTGTTCAAAGTTTAACTGTGAATGAACAAATAAATCTAATGGAGGCACATGTGTTTGAATACGCTTTGGCCACGCTAATGCATGAGCGATAGGCGTACACATATCAGGATTTCCCATTTGTGCCAAAGTCGAACCATCTACATATTGAACCATTGAATGAATGATACTCTGTGGATGGACAACAACTGTTACAAATTGTTCTTCAACTGCAAAAAGATGACAGGCTTCGATCAATTCCAAGCCTTTATTCATCAGCGTTGCAGAATCAACAGAAATTTTTTGCCCCATCGACCAATTTGGATGCTTACAGGCTTGTGCAGGCGTCACACTTTGCAATTGTTCTAAACTATGATGCAAAAATGGACCACCAGAAGCGGTAAGTAAAATTTGTTTGACACCTAGCTTTGGCTGACCATGACGCTCACCTTGTAGATAAGTTTCAGGCAAGCATTGGAAAATTGCATTGTGTTCAGAATCGACCGGCAGCAACAAAGCATTATTTTCACGTGCGGTCTGAATCATGATGTCACCCGACATCACCAGCGCTTCTTTATTTGCAAGCAACACGCGTTTACCTGCTTTCGCAGCAGCCAATGTAGGTAGCAATCCTGCTGCCCCCACAATAGCTGCCATGACCACATCAACTTGTGGATGTTCTGCTACTGCGATTAATCCTGCTTCATCATGCAGGATTTCAATATCAGTTAATTTTTCAGCTACGAGTAATTGGCGCAGTTCATCCACTTTATTGAATGGAACAACTGCGATTTTCGGTCGATATTGTTTGCATATTTCGACAAGTTCTACAATTCGGCTATGTGCAGTGACTGCAAAAACTGAATACTCTTCGGGGTGCTGTTGCAGAATCTTTAAAGTACTTTGACCAATGGATCCTGTTACACCCAATATACAAACAGATTGTGACATCTATAAATCTACGCCAATTAATTTTAAAACATACATACCTGCTGCAAAGATAGGTGCTGCGGCAAGCAACGAGTCGATACGGTCCAGCACACCGCCATGTCCCGGAAGAATACGACCAGAATCTTTGATCCCTGCACGACGCTTGATCATCGATTCAAATAAATCACCAAGTACTGAACTAAATACCGTTATTACTGAAAGTATTAAAAATAAGATATGTTCAGCGATGCTTAAATCTAGATAAATAATTTCAACAACAATGACAATTAGCATTGCAGTGAATAGACCGCCATATAAACCTTCGATCGATTTATTTGGGCTCACATCTGGTGCAAGTTTTTTCTTACCAAATTTACGTCCCACGAAGTATGCACCACTGTCTGCACCCCATACCAACAGGAACAGATACATGAGCCACCACGGTGAGTTCATCCACACAGAAAAAATAGCAGTTACCGCAGCAGGAACTAAGACTAAACCAATACCACTCAGACTCGGGTTATACCAGTTATCGTAATCAGGATAAGACTTCACCCAATAGACACTTAAGATCCAAGTAAAGATCGAAGCCGCCCAAAGCAGTAATGCAACATCTGTAAAATGCAATGCTAGTGCTGAAAGAATAGCAGTGACTAGACCATAGCCCCAAGCGAAAGGTTTAATCACATTTTGTGTATTCCGCGGCATGAGTTTGAACCACTCATAACCCGCGACAGCTGATGCAATAATCATCAGCACAAGCATTGGGTATTTAGACTCGGTTGCAAACATGCAACTCAGTACAACTGAAACCAGTACCAATGCGGTTATTATCCGCTCTAACATTTATTTATTCTCAAACTGCTCTTGTTGAATCTGCTCTGAGGTCTTACCAAAACGACGTTCACGACCACCAAATACTGCTAGTGCGTCGTCAAATTCTTCAATGGTAAATTCAGGCCATAATGTCTGGGTAAAATAAAGTTCTGCATACGCAGCTTGCCAAAGCAAGAAGTTCGAGAGACGGAAATCACCACCTGTACGAATTAACAAATCTACCGGAGGTAGATCACTTAAACTGACATATTGACCAAAGACTTCAGCATCCACTGCTTCAAGATCTATTTTGTTAGTTAAAACATCTGCTGCGATTTGTTTTGCAGCCTGTGCCATATCCCACATACCACCGTAACTAATTGCAATAGTTAAAGTCATGCTGTCGAAATTAGCAGTCCTTTGTTCGGCTTGCAACATTAAGTCACGTAAGTTAGGAGATAAACGAGAACGATCACCAATAAAACGTAGGGAAATGTTAAATTTTTCCATGCGTGGCAACTGCTCATGAATGGTTTCTTCGAGAAGAGCCATTAACAAATCAACCTCAAACTGAGGACGATTCCAATTTTCACTCGAAAAAGCAAAAACGGTCAGTGCTTGGATATTTCTTTTACGACAATGTTCAACGATGGGATCTAGGATGTCCTTTCCAGAACGATGCCCTTCACCTTTTTGCATTTGATTCTTTTTTGCAAAACGATTGTTGCCATCCATAATGATGGCAACATGTTTTGGAAGACGGGAAGTTTCTTCAGATGAGGTCATTAAAACTTAGACCTTCATCAATTCAGCTTCTTTTGCAGCCAGACGTTTTTCAACTTCAGCAACGAATTTGTCTGTGATTTTTTGAATGTCATCACCCGCGCGACGCTCATCATCTTCAGAAATTTCTTTTTCTTTTAACAATGCTTTGATATCACCCAAAACATCACGACGGATGTTACGGATCGCAACTTTTGCATTTTCAGCTTCGTTACGTGCAACTTTCTGCATGTCTTTACGTGTTTCTTCTGTTAATGCAGCCATAGGAACACGGATGGCATCAGCAGTAATCGGGTTTAAGCCCAAGTCAGATTCACGAATTGCTTTATCAATTGCAGCAACCATTGAACGTTCAAAAGGCTGAACAAGTAGAGTACGAGAGTCTTCTACACCCACGTTCGCTACTTGGTTTAATGGCACATCAGAGCCATAGTAAGGAACCATAACACCGTTTAAAATTGATGGGTGCGCGCGGCCTGTACGAACTTTGGCAAAACCATGCTCTAGAGAATCTAGAGATTTGTTCATACGGTCTTCTGCGTCTTTTTTAAGATCGTTAATCATGTGATCTTCCTTACTTAATTCGAAAAGATGTAAATTCTAAAATAGCTTGTAGTATAAAGAGCTTTAAGGCCCACGTACATTAGTTAGTAACGTGAGTACCCTCTTTTTCACCCATTACCACTGAAAGTAATGAACCTGATTTGTTCATATCAAATACTTGAAGTGGAACGTTGTGGTCACGGCATAAGCAGATCGCAGTTAAATCCATCACACCCAGTTTTTCATCTAAAACTTGGTCAAATGTTAATGCATCGTATTTCACTGCATCTTCATATTTACTTGGATCTTTGTTGTATACGCCATCAACCTTCGTCGCTTTAAGAATAAGATTGGCTTCAATCTCGATACCGCGTAAGCATGCTGCTGTATCTGTCGTAAAGAATGGGTTACCTGTACCTGCGACAAATACACAAACTTCGCCACGTGTTAAATGACGAATTGCATCACGGCTAGAATATGATTCAACTACAGCACCAATGGGTAAAGCTGACATTAGACGAGTTTTGATATTACGACGTACCAAAGCATCACGCAGTGCCAAACCGTTCATCACAGTGGCCAACATACCCATTTGGTCACCTGTTACACGGCCAACCAAACCATCTTTTTGTAATTGGCTGCCACGGTAAAGGTTACCACCGCCGACAACGATACCCACTTGAACACCCAAACCAACAAGGTGCGCAATTGCGAGTGACATTTGATCGAGCACTTGTGCATCGATACCCATCTCTTTATTGCCCGCTAAAGCTTCACCTGAAAGCTTAAGCAGGATGCGACCAAAACGTGGTTTTTTAGAATCAAGCATCATCAACTCCGAATTATTTAATTTCAATTACTTTTAATGAATCGTTTAAACAGACTTAACCGAGATCAGTTTTGCAAATAAGTCATATTCATCTGCATCTGTGATTTCCACTTCAAGTAAATCACCTGCTTTAATCACTGACTTATCGATATCTTCCACAAAAACATTACCGTCAATTTCAGGTGCATCTGCATAAGAACGCGCAACAGCAACAGGGAACTCTTCTTCAAGATCATCCACAAGTACTGTCATTTTCTGACCGATACGACTTTGCAATTTCGCAGCAGAGATTTCTTGCTGAACTTGCATGAAACGTTCATAACGCTCTTGTTTGATTTCTTCAGGCACATGATCTGGCAAATCATTTGCAGTCGCGCCTTCAACTGGTGAGTAAGTAAAACAACCCACACGATCAAGCTGCGCTTCTTTTAACCAATCAAGCAACATTTGGAAGTCTTTTTCAGTTTCACCCGGGAAGCCCACAACAAATGTAGAACGAATCACAAGATCAGGGCATTTCTCACGCCAAACTTTTAAACGCTCCAGTGTATTTTCACTGTGCGCAGGACGTTTCATGAGTTTTAGAATCTTAGGACTTGCATGTTGGAATGGAATATCCAAATACGGCAAAATTTTGCCTTGTGCCATTAAGTCAATCACAGCATCTACATGTGGATATGGATATACATAGTGCAGACGCACCCAGATACCCAATTGACCCAATGCTTCACACATGTCATAGAATTTGGTTTTAACGGGCTGACCGTTCCAGAAGTCCAATTTGTATTTGGTGTCTACGCCATAAGCCGATGTATCTTGAGAAATCACAAGGACTTCTTTTACGCCTGCTTTTTTCAGCGCTTGAGCTTCAGTCAATACTGAACCTACTGGACGAGAAACCAAATCACCACGCATGCTTGGGATGATACAGAATGTGCAACGATGGTTACAACCTTCTGAAATCTTCAAATAAGCATAATGTTTTGGTGTTAATCGAATACCTTGTTCCGGTACTAGATCAATAAACGGATTGTGTTTCGGTGGCTCAGGCACGTATTCGTGCACAGCTTCCATCACTTCTTGATATGCCGCAGCACCTGTCACTTTTAAGACATTTGGGTGCATTTGGCGAATTTTGTCTTCGTCTTTACCTAAACAACCAGTCACAATTACGCGACCGTTTGAACTCATCGCTTCGCCAATGGCATCTAGCGACTCTTGTACTGCAGATTCAATAAAACCACAGGTATTTACAACTACTAAATCGGCACCATCATAATCTGATGCTACATCATAACCTTCAGTCTTTAACTGAGTTAAAATTCGTTCGGAATCTACCAATGCCTTAGGACAACCTAAAGAAACAAAACCGACTTTGGGGGATTTCATGAATCTGCGCTCCACTATAATCCGCGTATTGTATGTCTTTTCAAAACATAAAAACAGGTGAAAAGGCCACTCTTTATATTACGCACCAAAATAATGCTATAAATTCATCCATATAATTTCATTTGCACCATTTTAATGCATTTTTGATTTACAGCCTGTTTTTAATCGGCTATACACTTTATTTAAAGTCTTAAATAAGCGCATTTATTCAAATAAGCATCAAAACTTAGCGTATTTCTCAAATAGTTGGCTTATATCTTGCATAACTTGCATCAATTCGAACCTTATTAGATTGAACGATTTGCTTTATGAAGATGCCATTGCGCCATTTTAAGACAGGAACCTCTCGCTAATGGATCAGACTATGACGATTGATTACCGGCTTTTAGTGGATAATTTAACCACTGCCATTTTATTGGTCGATAGCAACCTAAATATTTTTTATTTAAATTCATCTTGTGAAGCGCTTTTTGACATCAGCTTACTTCGTGCATCAGGTCAGCCTGTATTAAATTTACTTCATATGCCCGATGATGAATTCAATACGCATGATGCATTAATGAATACATTAACTTCTGGTCAACACTATACGCGCCGAGAAGCAACGATTAATGTCAACTTTAAAGACATTCATGTCGATTACACCGTGTCACAGCTCAACTCAGGTAAACCCTACCACCCTTTGCTATTGATTGAGCTCAATCAAATCGACCGGATGTTAAAAATCTCTAAAGAAGAAAACCTGATTCAACAGCATCAAGTCGCACGACAACTGATTCGTGGTGTTGCCCATGAAATTAAAAATCCACTCGGTGGTATCCGTGGGGCGACACAACTTTTAGCGCGTAGCTTAAATGATCCGAAGTACAGCGAATTCACCGACATTATTATTAGTGAAGTAGACCGATTACGTAATCTTGCTGACACTATGCTTGGTTCAAGACAATTACCAAGTTACGAACCAGTCAATGTCCATGAACCCCTTGAACGTGTTCGTTCACTGATCGTCAACCAAACCAAAAAGAAAATTAAAATCACCCGTGATTACGACCTTTCTTTACCGGATGTTCTGGCAGATCGTGATCAATTGATTCAGGTCATGCTGAATATCAGCGTCAATGCCGTTCAGGCGATGACTGAAAATAAAGAGTTCTTTGTTGAGCATCAACCAGAACTCACCTTGCGCACACGTATTCAACGGCTAGTCACCATCAACGGTGTATTAAAACGTTCTGCGGTACGCATTGACATCGAGGACAATGGACCGGGTGTCCCACAAGAAATATTAGAATCCGTATTTTACCCATTAGTGACAGGACGAGCGAAAGGTACAGGCCTCGGCCTAAGCATTGCACAAAATATTATGCATCAACATAACGGAATGATTGAATGCCAATCAGTTCCTGGAAAAACAGTATTTAGCCTATATTTACCTTGGGAGTCAGATCATGTCGCGTAATAAGATTTGGGTCATCGATGATGATCGCGCCATGCGTTGGGTGCTGGAAAAAACATTCAAAGAAGAAGGTTTTGATGTTACCAGTTTTGAAGAAGCACAATCCGCTTTAGATCAGTTAAGTGTCGATGCGCCAGATGTTATTTTGACAGACATCCGTATGCCGGGTATTGATGGACTGACCTTTTTAGGTAAAGTCAAAGGCAACTACCCTGACTTACCTGTGATCATTATGACTGCACATTCAGATTTAGAATCTGCTGTGTCGAGCTATCAAACGGGTGCTTTTGAATATCTACCAAAACCTTTTGATATTGATGAAGCCTTAGCACTTGTAAACCGTGCAATTTTGCATATTACCAAATTGCAACAACAAGAATCTGCTAAAACCGCTCAACCGATTCAATCTACAGAGATTATTGGTGAATCACCTGCTATGCAGGAAGTCTTCCGTGCCATTGGTCGTCTTTCTCAATCACACATTACTGTATTAATTAATGGTGAATCAGGCACGGGTAAAGAATTGGTTGCGCATGCGTTGCACAAACACTCACCACGTGGCAACAAACCTTTTATTGCGCTCAATATGGCAGCAATTCCAAAAGATTTGATCGAAACTGAATTATTTGGCCATGAAAAAGGCGCGTTCACAGGTGCCAACACACAGCGCCAAGGTCGTTTCGAACAAGCTAATGGCGGGACTCTTTTCCTTGATGAAATTGGCGACATGCCATTTGAAACTCAAACACGTTTACTGCGTGTTTTAGCGGATGGCGAATTCTACCGCGTTGGTGGTCACATCCCAGTCAAGGTGGATGTCCGTATCGTTGCGGCAACACACCAAGACTTAGAAAAGTTAGTACATGAAGGTCGCTTCCGTGAAGACTTGTACCACCGTCTAAACGTGATTCGTATTCATATTCCAAAACTTGCACATCGTAGTGAAGATATTCCGATGCTTGCACAGCACTTCCTAGCAAGTGCAGGCAAAGAACTTGGGGTAAGCCCGAAAATTCTGCGTCCTGAAACGCAAGAATACATGCAAAAACTGCCGTGGCAAGGTAATGTGCGTCAGCTCGAAAATACCTGTCGCTGGCTAACAGTCATGATCACAGGCCGTGAAGTTTATCCAGAAGATTTACCTTCTGAATTAAAACAGATTCCAATTCAAGGCACAGATGGCAATCCTGCTACTCAAGGGATTGATCGTATCGGGGTGCATCATTGGGATGAATTACTTGGTCAATGGGCTGTGCAAAAACTTAAAAATGGTGAGATGAAAATTCTCGACATTGCCACACCAATGTTTGAACGCACCCTCATCAATGCAGCACTACAGCAAACACGTGGGCGTAAGCGCCATGCAGCAGAACTTTTAGGTTGGGGTCGTAATACCTTAACCCGTAAACTTAAAGAACTCGGTATGGACAGTGCCGAAGATGATGTCGAAGAAGAATTAGAAAGTTAATTTTCTGGTTTACATTAAAAAAAGCCAGCCACTTGACTGGCTTTTTTTTATTTTAAGATTTTTTAGCAATGTTTTATGCCGTAAAGCCGACATAGCGTGAATAACCTTCCACACCTAAATCAGACTTATAAATCAGAAACTCAGGGAAACTTGAGGCGGTAATTTCAGTAAACATATGATACTGATCATCATTGGCATGCAAGTCATCGACTGTATGCTGCATGGTTTGCTCAAATTCATCTGTAATAAACTCAAAACCAATATCCATTGCAATAAACAGCACATGCTCACATGGCTGCACATACTGCTCTTCTGACCAATCAATCACTTGCTGCTGGCAATGTGGACACTGAATGTTATCTGAAGGAGAAATATCAAGTTCGATCAATTGATAAGACATAGAAGTAAATTTATTCATAAATATTAGATTTATTCTAACAAAACTTAGTTTCAGCTAAAGATATTTATTCAATAAAAAAGGAGCCGTAGCTCCTTTAAATATGACTGATTTCGATTATTTCTTAAGGGATGACTTATAGGCAGATAATGCAGCCACTGCGATAGCTGACAAAGCAATACCCGGCGCACTTGCAATTAAAATACCTGTCGCTCCTAGTCCTAGTGCCAAAATCTTACCTGTGAGTAATGGACCCGTCATTGCACCCAAACGACCCCATGAAATCGCACTCCCCACACCTGTTACTTTCCCAGCTGGTGTATAGAAAATTGGAGAGATCCCATACAAAATCGATTGACCACCTGTAGAGAAAATCCCGCCCATGATGCCTGCTGCGATAAGTACAGGAATTGAATTTGTTGTGAACAGTACAAACAATGCTACAAACAAACCTGAATAGATAATCACTGCCATTTGCCATAATTTTAGGCGATCAAGTAAGTAGCCTAAACCCAGCGTACCAATCACTGCGCCCACTTGGAACATCAACATGATCATGAAAGCTTGTTGCTTTTCCAACCCTTGTTCCATAAGCAAGTTAGGCAACCAACTGATCAGAATATAGTTCACCATTAAGGTAAAGAAGAAGCTTAACCATAGCGGCAATGTATATTTATAACGCTGTTCAGCAAAAAGGATTTGCCCCATCGCTGGAACCGCTTCTTTGCTTTCTGCCTGAACTTTTTCAGTACGCTTATCTTTTAAGATAAGCGCCATGAATGGAATCAGGATTAAAGGCGTTAAACCACCAATTAAAAACAATGTATGCCAAGAGATATCTTTAAAAATAATACCCAAGCCAGCAACAAAGATTGCACCTACAGGTAAGCCGCAGTACATCAAACTATTTAAGCGCCCACGGTTAGCATCCGTCGCTTCATCACCCACCACCGAGATCATCGTTGGCATCGCAGCGCCCAAACCTAAACCTGTAAAGAATCGTGCGATATATAAAATTTCAATGCTTGGTGCAACTGCCGTGATAGACATAAATACACCGAAGATAAAAATCGACAGCATCAGGACTTTCTTCTGTCCCAAATAGTCAGCGACACGCCCCCCAAAGAACGCGCCAAATAACATACCAAACACACCTAAGCTAAATACATAGCCCATTTGCACTTGATCTAAGGAAAATGTCGCTGCGATTCCTTTTGCTGCGATACCGGGCGCTTGCAGGTCAAAACCTTCAAAAAATGCTACCCAGAAACACAAAAATACCGTTAGAAATTTTTGCATTTTTCCCGATTGTTGATTTGCCATAATCGAACTCCATTCATGTAGCGTAAACCCACTTGTACGCCATGCCCTGAAGTTTCGGCTTTATTGGGTAGAATAAATACCACTACAAAGGTCGGAATTCACACGACCAAAAGCCCACCATTAAGACCTAAAACTTTGTATATCAATAGTTTTTAGATCTTATTTTTTGTATTTATAATTCATTATCAATCACTTAAGTTTATGAAAGATTTTAATAATCAAACCATAGCTAAAACTAATGATGATCAAAATATTCATTTAATCCGATCAAATACCTACAGCCAATAATTTATTGGCAATAAAAAAACCCGCAACTGAGCGGGTTTTTTATTTAACTCAAAATCTTATGCAGATTTTTTCGCTTGGTTATTCTTACGAATCGTAATCATCACCAATTGAACAGCTGCAGGTGTTACACCTGGAATACGACTTGCTTGTGCCAATGTTTCAGGCAATACATTCTTCAGCTTCATGGTAATTTCACGTGAAAGACCAGAAACGACATCGTAATCAAAATCAGCTGGAATACGTGTATCTTCCAAACGCTTCATTTGCGCAACGTCTTCTTGCTGACGGTTAATATAACCCGCATATTTCACTGCAATTTCAATTTGCTCACCCACAAATGCTGAAACTTCTGAACCTGTCAATTCAGCAATTTGTGAGAAGTTGATATTTGGACGTTTGAGCAAATCGATCGCATTGGTTTCCTTAGACAGGTCATCACCCGTCATTTCAACGAATTTTTTGCCTAGTGGATTGTTTGGCGCTGCCCAAAGGTGTTGTAAACGTCCTTTTTCAGTTTCAACTGCTTCCATTTTTTGGCAGAACGAATCCCAACGCGCATCATCCACAAGACCCATTTCACGGCCAATTGCAGTTAAACGTTGATCAGCATTGTCTTCACGCAACATCAAACGGTATTCCGCACGCGAAGTGAACATACGGTACGGTTCTTTAGTACCCAAAGTAATCAAGTCATCAACCAATACACCCATGTACGCTTCATCACGTTTTGGTGTCCATTGCTCTTGATCCCATGCACGACGTGCTGCGTTTAAGCCTGCAAGCAAACCTTGCGCACCCGCTTCTTCATAACCCGTTGTACCGTTAATTTGACCTGCAAAATACAAGTTATTAATCGATTTGGTTTCTAAAGAGAATTTCAATGATTGTGGGTTGAAATAATCGTACTCAATTGCATAACCCGGACGCAATATGTGCGCATTTTCCATACCACGAATCGAACGAACCAATTCAAACTGAACGTCGAATGGTAAAGAAGTCGAAATACCGTTTGGATAAAGCTCATGTGTGTCCAGACCTTCAGGTTCCAAGAACACTTGATGCGAATCTTTATCGGCAAATTTATGAATTTTATCTTCAATTGATGGGCAGTAACGCGGACCGACACCTTCAATTTTACCGGTATACATCGGTGAACGGTCTAAACCGCCACGGATAATATCGTGAGTTTTTTCATTGGTATGTGTGATATAGCAATTGATTTGCTCAGGATGCATCGACGCATCACCCATGAACGACATAGTTGGAGATGGGAAATCACCTGGCTGTGGCGTCATCACAGAGAAATCAACTGATCGTGCATCGATACGTGGTGGTGTACCAGTTTTTAAACGACCTACAGGTAAGTTCAATTCACGAAGGCGCGCAGCCAATGAAATTGAAGGAGGATCGCCCGCACGACCGCCTGAAGCATTATTTAGACCTACGTGGATCACACCACCCAAGAATGTCCCTGTAGTTAATACAACAGTTTTCGCATCAAAGCGAATACCCATTTGGGTGACTACACCTTTAACGGTATCGCCTTCAACAATAAGGTCATCAGCGGCTTGTTGGAAAATATCCAAATTCGCCTGGTTTTCTAAAGTATGACGAATCGCAGCTTTAAAACGTACACGGTCAGCTTGGGCACGAGTCGCTCGTACTGCTGCACCTTTACGTGAGTTTAAAATACGGAATTGAATACCACCTTTGTCGGCAGCCAATGCCATTGCACCGCCAAGCGCATCAATTTCACGGACTAAATGTGATTTACCAATACCACCAATGGCTGGGTTACAGCTCATCTGCCCTAAAGTCTCAATATTATGAGTTAAGAGTAAAGTCTGTCGACCCATACGTGCCGCAGCAAGAGCTGCCTCAGTACCCGCGTGACCGCCGCCGATAACAATGACATCGTAAACTTTAGGATAATGCATAGTGGTAAGGAGATTAAAAAAGAATGACGGAAGATTATAGCAAAACTTCACCGATAAGTTGACTGATTAACTCGATTTTATTGTTATTGACTACCGTTTTATGCCTATATATTTCTTTATGAACATACATACTTTGCAAATTCCACATAAAAATATACATTTCTCAAGCAAATGTTACTCGAAGATAGTTGTTTTATTCTGATGATTTTTTATTCTGTTATAGATCCCATGAGAATCATAAGGACTATAAGCATGAATAAGAATATTTTGCTATCCACGGTTTTATGCGGTTTATGTTTATCACCACTTGCTGCCTCAGCCAATGATAAAGTTGAGAAAGTGTATGATGCACAGCGATATCAACAAGTCTGTAAAGGTAAAAGCCAAGGCGCTCAAGTTTCATTTGCCTATCGCGGTATTATCTGGAATGGTATCTGCGAACCACAATTTTTTAGCTCTTCCAAAAATGTAAATATTCATGGCGAAGAAGCCGAATTATTAAGCACATGTAGCGCAGATGCCAAAGCCACTACAGCAACGATCAATGGACAAGAAATCAAAGGAAAATGTGCTTTAGGGTTCACTCCTCCTCGTCCTAAATAAACAGTTATCGATGAAAATATCGACCAATTAACAGATCAAAAATAAAGCGGGTAAAACATCAGTTTTTACTCGCTTTTATTTATTGCTTATTTATTAAACTGAGATAAACTCAAAAAATACTATAAGGATAAAAATATCAGGAAATTCCATGGATTCGGGATTATTTGCATTTTTTCTACCCATTGCTTTAGCTATTATGATGATGGGTTTGGGGCTCGAACTTTCTGCCAAAGACTTTTTACGCGTTGGACGCTATCCAAAAGTTATTTTCATCGCTTTATTTACTCAACTTATTCTACTGACCAGTATTGCGTTTTTCCTGTGTAAATTACTGGAGTTACCCCCTTTGCTCTCGGTCGGGCTCATGTTGCTTGCGGCTTCACCCGGCGGCCCCACCGCAAACCTTTTTAGCTACCTATATAAAGGTGATGTTGCATTAAACATTAGCTTAACGGCCATTAACTCAGTTGTATCGTGCTTTACGCTGCCTTTTATTGTCAACCTATCCATTTTGCATTTTGTTGGTGAAAGTACCAGCATTGGTATGCCTATAGATAAGATCACCCATGTATTTCTGATTATCCTAATACCAGTTTGTTTCGGTATGTTTATTCGCAACTCCTTACCGACTATCGCATATCACATCAACAAGCCGATGAGAATGTTATCTATTTTCTTATTAATTCTCATCTTTACACTCGCAGTTTTGCGTGAACAATCCAACATTATTACGTATTTTGCCAGCGTCGGCATTGCAACCTGTTTGCTCTGTTTCAGTGGATTATTTTTGGGCTACTTAATTCCATTCCTCGCGGGTGTCCCGGAAAAGCAGGCACGTGCGTGTACCTTTGAGATTGGCATTCATAACACCAGTATCGCGTTAACTATCGCACTGAGTGTGCTTGAAAACACCACAGTGGCGATACCTGCCGGTGTTTATTCTATTTTTATGTATTTATTGGCGACCTTATTTGGTTTTATTTTGACGCGCCGTGGCAGCCACCTGATTCAACAAGTGAAAACATAAACTATTTTTTCTAACGCAATCACCATAAGGACTTTGGTGAAAAACCATTAAATATGCTCAAGGAGAATAAATACGATGGATTCTGGAATTATTACGGTTCTTTTGCCATTAGCACTGGCCTTTATTATGATCGGGCTTGGGCTAGAACTTACCCCCAAAGATTTCGCACGTGTCACCAAACATCCTAAAGCCGTGTTGATTGCTTTATTTTGCCAACTCGTGTTGCTTGTCGGCATTGCCTTTTTATTATGTAAACTGCTGGCATTGCCACCACTGCTTGCAGTCGGCTTGATGCTACTCGCAGCCTCACCCGGTGGTAGTACAGCGAACTTATTTAGTTATCTATTTAAAGGTGACTTGGCTTTAAATATTACCCTGACCGCCATCAACTCTGTCATTGCAGCATTAACCCTTCCATTGATCGTGAATTTTTCGATCATGCACTTTATGCAAGAAGGTCAACAAATCAGCCTACAATTTGGAAAAATCCTCCAAGTTTTCGGCATTATTATCATCCCTGTCTGTATAGGCATGCTGCTCCGTCACTATGCACCTAAACTGACTGAGAAACTGCATAAACCACTCCGCATCTTTGCTGTGGTCTTTCTCATCTTAATTATTATCGGTGCTATTTACTCTGAGCGACATAATATTGCGGCTTATCTAACTCAAGTTGGCTTAGCAACGGTTCTATTCTGCATCTTCAGCTTATGTATCGGTTATTTTGTTCCGCGACTTTTCGGCATCAATAGTGCTCAGGCACGTGCATGTGCATTTGAAATCGGGATTCATAACAGCACATTGGCCATGACCATCGCCTTAACAGTGATGGCCAGCTCTGCAGTTGCAATGCCTGCGGCAGTGTATTCAATCTTTATGTATATCTTTGCTGCTGTATTTGGCTTCCTAATTACACGCTTTGCACCGATCTCGACAACGACAACCGAAACAATTAAAAGTTAAGGCACTGAAAAGTTAAAAGGATGCCACGTGCATCCTTTTATTTTTTGTCAATTTTGATAATCGCTAGCTGCAAGTTGCCGAGTTCCGTTACAATAGCTTTTTATAAAACTCATTTAGGTTATGTCCGTGAAGTGGTTACAAATTCATATTACTGTTGAAAAAGCTCAAGTTGATTACACTGAAACGCTGCTCAGTTCTTTAGGTGCAGTCAGTGTCACGCTAGATGATGCAGAAAATCAGGATTTACTTGAACCACTTCCAGGTGAAACACCACTTTGGAATAAAGTGATCGTAACTGGTATATATGCACAAGAAGATGATGAAGAAATTGATGTTGCAGCATTAGAAACATTTATTAAAGCTCAACTTCCTGATGCGCCAATGCGTAGCGAATTCATTGAAGACCAAGAATGGGAACGCACATGGATGGATGCTTACGAGCCTATCCAAATTGGTGAAAAATACTGGATCGTACCAGAATGGATGGAAGCGCCAGAAGCAGACGCCGTAAACATCAAACTAGACCCAGGTCTGGCATTTGGTACTGGCAACCATGCATCAACATTCTTATGCCTACAATGGTTAGGTAAAGTTGATCTAAAGGATAAAATCGTAATCGACTACGGTTGTGGTTCTGGTATTTTAGGTGTTGCCGCTTTACTTTTGGGTGCAAAAAAAGTTTATGCCACTGATATTGACCCACAAGCGGTTTTAGCAACACAACAAAATGCCGAATTGAATGGTGTGCTCGAAAATTTGTATGTAGGCCTACCTGAAGAGTTCAACCAAGAGCTCGCTGGACAAAAAGCCGATGTGTTTGTTGCTAATATTCTTGCAGGCCCTCTAATGGCCTTGGCTGCAGAATTCTCAACTTTAATTAAATCTGAGGGCGAGTTCGCACTTGCAGGTGTAATTGAAGAGCAAGTTTCTGATGTTTCTAGTGTTTATTCTGAATTTTTTGATATATTAGACGTAGAAAAACGTGACGAAACATGGTGCCGAATTTCGGGTAAACGCCAACAGTATTAAAATTTAAAATGTGTACTTATGAGCGACAAATTAACTAACTGCCCAACTTGTTTTACAACATATAAAGTAACTGTTCCGCAGCTTACTGTCGCTCAGGGCATGGTTTGTTGCCCAAAGTGCTCTACATCTTTTAATGCACTGTCTCATTTGGTGGTAGATAAAGCGTTGTCTTTTTCTACCCCTGAGCCAGAAAATGCGCCGCAAAAAAATACCAATACTATTATTAATGTCAGCGAATTTAATAATACGCTTACGCCAGTGACTGTTGAAGTAACACCAAGCCACCATTTATTAAAACTATTTGATCAAAAAGTCGAAAACTCTAATATCGATCTAAAAACCTATTTAAATAACTTAAATTATTTCAGTACCGAGCCGATCGGCAACCTTCCTGCTGTAAATTGGGCAGAACAGGCTGAAAAAGATAAAAAACGTACACCACTGAACTATTTTATGTGGTTCTGTATTAATGCCTTCTTATTTGGTGCACTTATATTCCAGTTTTTCTGGTTCAATCCACAATATTTAAAAAACAGCCCAGTAATGGGTGCAGCATTCACAGCCGTGTGTGATGTATTCAATTGTTCACGTCTTGAGGAGCACTACAGTTTAATTAGCACCAAAAAAGTTAAAATTCGTAGCATTGGCAATAATGAAACACGTTTTACTGGTGAAATGATCAATTTTCATGACCGTAGCCTTGCCTTACCCAATATGAAAATTTCACTAAAAGAAAATGGTGCTGAAATAGCAAACTATACGCTTTTACCTGAAGAGTATTTGGACGAAAGTCTGCATGGCATCCAACGGATCCCAAAAAGTAGTCCTTTTAAATTCCAATTTAGCCTACCAATTGCACGCAAAAGCTTCGATAATTATTCAATTGAGTTGATTCGCCCCTAATATTGAAAAAAACTATTAAAAAAGTAAAAAAAACATAAAAAAAATGCAGTTTTCTTGCTCACTTTTTCCTAGACAATGGTATGATACGCGCCACGAAAGCTTTGTGCTGCAAACTCCTCGCTAATTTTTCACAACAAATACAATCCCAACCGTGCGCTTTAATATTTATTGCGTATTGAGTAGATTTTTTGTTTGTTTTTTAGGCTGTAACAATTATTAATCTATTGTTACGCTTATTTTTCGAACAATTTTGCGAGTTGTGTCAAGCTACAAGTAATGTACAAGTTTTAGAACTCCGCATTAGGAACTAAAACGGAGTTCATTCAAGTTTATAGACCACTTTTAACAAATCACTTTACCCAAGTGATATTTGATTTTTCGGATTAATTCGCATGAATAGCAAATCTCCTATTTTTACTGCACAATCTGATGTCGCTCTTCGTATTCACGTAGATCGCGCAGTTCGCCATTACTTTGCACAATTGCAAGGCGAGCAACCATCTCAGGTATACGATATGGTGCTGGCGGAAATGGAGAAGCCTCTTCTATCTGTAGTTCTTGAATATACACGTGGTAATCAAACCCGTGCTGCTGAGATTCTCGGCTTAAACCGTGGTACTTTACGTAAAAAGTTGAAAGCTCACGGTTTAATGAGTGAATAAATGATAAAATGCTTGCGGCTTCCGCAGGCATTTTTTTTAACCTGCATTTTGCTAATTTTGTTTTAATCTGTTCCTTGAAAACTGTGACGAAGATCATGACTATTAAACGCGCTTTAATCTCTGTGTCTGACAAGACTGGAATTGTTGAATTTGCACAAGAACTTGCTGCTCTAGGGGTAGAAATTTTATCTACTGGCGGAACATACAAATTGTTGAAAGACAATAATGTTGCCGTAGTTGAAGTTTCAGAGCACACAGGTTTCCCAGAGATGATGGACGGCCGTGTAAAAACGCTACATCCGAAAATTCATGGTGGTATCTTAGCTCGTCGCGGTCTAGACGAAGCTGTGATGGCTGAACACAACATCGATGCAATCGATCTTGTAGTTGTTAACCTTTATCCGTTTGCTGCAACTGTTGCAAAACCAAACTGTTCACTTGCTGATGCGATTGAAAACATCGATATCGGTGGTCCGACTATGGTTCGTGCTGCTGCGAAAAACCATGCTTCTGTTGGTATCGTGGTAAATGCTGCTGACTATGCAACTGTCGTTGCTGAGCTTAAAGCTGAAGGTTCACTTTCACATGCAACTCGTTTTGACCTTGCGGTTAAAGCATTTGAACATACTGCTCAATACGACGGTATGATCGCTTCTTACTTAGGCGCTCGCGTAGGTAAGGAAGAAGGTCAAGCAGATAAATTTGCGCGTACTTTCAATACTCAATTGAACAAAGTTCAAGACTTACGTTACGGTGAAAACCCGCATCAATCTGCTGCTTTCTATGTAGAAGACACAGCGACTGAAGCTTCAGTTTCAACTGCGAAACAGCTTCAAGGTAAAGAACTATCTTATAACAACATCACAGACACTGACGCAGCACTTGAATGTGTTAAATCATTCGCTAAACCTGCTTGTGTAATCGTTAAACACGCAAACCCATGTGGCGTAGCAGTATCTTTAGACGGCATCCAAGCGGCTTATGACCTTGCTTATGCAACTGACCCTGAATCTGCATTCGGCGGCATCATTGCATTTAACCGCGAATTAGATGTTGCAACTGCGCAAGCCATTGTTGACCGTCAATTTGTTGAAGTGATCATTGCTCCAAGCGTTGCTGAAGGCGTGCTTGAAGTTACTGGCGCGAAGAAAAACGTACGTGTACTCGTATGCGGCGAGCTTCCTGCAATTACTGAACGTAAAGCTCAGTTAGATTACAAACGTGTGAATGGCGGTTTGTTGGTTCAAGACCAAGACTTAGGCATGATCACGAAAGATGACCTTAAAGTTGTGACTAAACGTGCACCAACTGAAGCAGAAATTGATGACTTGATCTTTGCTTGGAAAGTTGCGAAATACGTTAAATCTAACGCGATTGTTTATGCGAAAGGCCGTCAAACGATTGGTGTTGGCGCAGGTCAAATGAGCCGCGTTAACTCTGCTCGTATTGCTGCAATTAAAGCTGAACATGCTGGTTTAGTGGTTGAAGGTGCGGTAATGGCATCTGACGCATTCTTCCCATTCCGTGATGGCATTGATAACGCTGCAAAAGCGGGCATCAAATGCATTATCCAACCGGGTGGTTCTATGCGTGATGAAGAAACAATTGCTGCAGCTGATGAAGCTGGTATTGCAATGGTCTTCACTGGCATGCGTCATTTCCGTCACTAAGTTGGCAACGTGATCATGACAATTAAGCACATTTTTTTGCTTAATACACTAGATTTATAATCTTGCATAAAGTCCTCTCCTGCTTTCAGGTTGAGGACTTTATGTCATTTTCGATTCATGGAGTATGAACCGATGAATATTTTAGTTTTGGGTAATGGCGGTCGTGAACATGCATTGGCATGGAAAATCGCACAAGATGACAAAGTCGCAAAAGTATTTGTAGCACCGGGTAATGCGGGTTCTGCAACTGAAAATAAATGCGAAAATGTTGCACTAAATATTTTAGACAATGCTGCGATTATCGACTTTGCAAAAAATAATGCAGTTGATTTGATCGTGGTTGGCCCCGAAGCACCACTAGTCAATGGTGTGGTGGATGCTTGCCGTGAAGCGGGTGTAAAAATTTGGGGCCCAACTCAATTTGCTGCACAGCTTGAAGGCTCTAAAGCATTTGCGAAGCACTTCTTAAAACGCCATAACATCCCAACTGCTTTCTATGATGTATTTACAGAAGTAGATGCAGCAAAAGCATTTGTTGAAAAAAATGGTGCACCAATCGTTATCAAGGCAGATGGTCTTGCTGCGGGTAAAGGCGTAATTGTTGCCATGACCAATCAAGAAGCATTTGATGCGATTGATGACATGCTTGCAGGCAACAAATTTGGCGATGCTGGCTCACGTGTAGTAATCGAAGAATTTCTTGCAGGTGAAGAAGCTTCTTTCATTTGTATGATTGATGGCGACAACATTTTGCCAATGGCAACGTCTCAAGATCACAAGCGTATCTTTGAAGGCGACCAAGGCCCAAACACTGGCGGTATGGGTGCTTACTCTCCTGCTCCTGTTGTGACTGCTGACGTATTTGAAAAAACCATGAATGAAGTGATGCGTCCTACCGTTGAAGGTATGAAAAAAGACGGTCATGTTTATACAGGTTTCTTATACGCAGGTTTAATGATTGATGAACAAGGTCAGCCTAAAGTGATCGAGTTCAACTGTCGTTTTGGCGACCCTGAAACTCAACCCATTATGATGCGTTTAAAATCATCTTTAGTTGATTTGGTTGAAGCTGGCATTGCAGGTAACTTACCTGCGGAAGCTGAATGGGATGAGCGCAAGACTGTAGGTATCGTACTTGCATCTAAGGGCTACCCTGAAACGTCTAGCAATGGTGATGTAATTTCAGGTTTAGACACTGAAATGGCAGATGCGAAGGTGTTCCATGCTGGTACTAAAGCACTTGAAAATGGTGATATTGTGACTGCTGGTGGTCGTGTTCTTTGTGTGACTGCGCTTGGTAATACGATTGGTGAAGCTCAAGCGAAAGCTTTAGAACTTTGCCAAAAAGTAACCTTTAACGGCGTTCAATACCGTAAAGATATTGGTTACCGTGCGATTGCGCGTGAAAATGCTTAATCTTAATTTAAATTTAATAAACAACCCGCCGAGTGCGGGTTTTTTTTGATATATTCAATTAAATATCAAACAAATACTTTTTAAAAATGCGCTTTAATTTATTTAATCAACCATCTGAAGAAATACAATATTTAGGGACACCTTATACTCAAGATTGCATTGAAGCAATTGCCTTAGTTCGGCTTTGTTGCACAAACCTATCTGTAAAGGCTTTTTCAGCGATATAATTTTCAAATGAAGAAGCCTACACACAAAATCTATCGCACAACCAATTGGCCCGCATATAACCGAGCACTCATGAGTCGCG
>NZ_VPEK01000059.1:0-7444 GCF_013417145.1 Acinetobacter sp. YH16044 | reverse complement strand
GTTGAATTTCTTTGTCAGACATAGTGATCAGCATCTATATTTTATATCCAGTCCATGGTGATAAAAATCATCATAAACCAGACATTTTTATTGGTGAGAATATAGACACTTTAAATGGGTTCTAACAAAAGCATTTCGTATAACCTCTATTATGTTAAATAGAATCCTCTTTAGTTGAATATTCATGCTTATAAGTGGTGTGTAAATCTTAAGTGAGAAAATCACTTTTATTTCAGCACACGTCAGATGCCGTGATCGCAGAAATTACCGAATTTTTGCATCATCATTTTGATCTCAATCATGTGACTGTACAGCTAGAATCAATCGATTATGCTGAACATTGTGAGATGAACCATAAATATCATGTTTCATAGACATCTGACATTTAGTAGTACGTGAAGAAACCCTATATTTTGTATCGTCCATCCTAAGTGGTTTTAGATATTCCTTTGGCACAGTTAGGTACTTTTTTTAAAGAAGATGGAAAATTCATTATTGGGGAAAATGGTAAGTATTTAAAATAAAAACATAATTTATTGTGAAGGCCCTGAAAAATGGTTTTTTTTATTTCCCATGTCACATTGACAATAATCAATATGATTTACATACTGGTTACATTAGAGCCATTTAAGGATAGTGTAGATTGAACAATCTTCAGGCCTGTAATTTATATAAAGCTTTAACCGATGAAACGCGGGTTAAAATTTTACAAACACTGCATTCAGGTGAATGTTGTGCCTGTGAACTATTGAAAAATTTATCAATTACGCAATCTACGCTCTCCCATCATATGAAGTGTCTGACTGAATTAGGTCTAGTCAAGGGAAGAAAAGATGGACGCTGGATGCGTTATTCACTAAATATCCCTTGTACCGAACAGCTCTATTCATTCACTAAAACACTTTTAGTCGGCCAAGGTTAGGGGGATTTAAATGGACAGTATTATTGCAATCTTTGCATGGTTAAATAGCGTCCTGTTGAAAATGACATGGCTATCAGATGGAGTTGCCTGGTTCGTTGAAAATATCTTAGGTTTATCGATTGCCACGCAAGTCGGTGGCAGCGTGCATTTTTTTATCTATGATGTCATTAAAATTTTTATACTTTTAAGTGTCCTGATCTATTCACTGTCGTATATCCAGAGCTATTTCCCTCCAGAACGAACCCGACAAATTCTGGGACGCATGAAAGGGATTAAAGCCAATATCATGGGTGCCTTACTGGGAACCATTACCCCATTTTGTTCATGTTCATCTATTCCTATCTTTATTGGTTTTACTCGGGCCGGTTTACCTGTCGGCGTGACATTCTCCTTTCTGATTTCCTCTCCCTTGGTCGATTTAGCTTCCATTATTTTACTCGCTAGTATCTTCAACTGGAAAATTGCCATGATCTACGTGGTACTCGGTCTGATTCTGGCAGTCCTGGGTGGTTCACTCATCAGCTTTTTCAAAATGGAAAGGTATGTCGCTGAATTTGTCACTCAAAATTCTGCGGTGCAAGGTGATGAAGATTTTAAAATGTCCGCGAAAGAGCGTCGCGAATTTGCCTGGGAGCAGGTGGTCGAAATCTTCCGGAAAGTCTGGATCTATGTCTTGATCGGTGTCGGTATTGGTGCTGCGATTCATAACTGGATTCCAGCGCAGTGGATTACGACCTTATTAGGACAAGATAACTGGTATTCAGTGCTTGTTGCGACTGTGGTCGGCATGCCGATGTACGCAGATATCTTTGGAACTTTACCTATCGCAGAAGCATTGGTCGCTAAAGGTGTGGGCTTAGGTACAGTTTTGGCCTTTATGATGGCGGTGACAGCACTTTCGCTGCCATCGTTAATTTTGTTAAAGCAAGTCGTGAAGAAACAATTGCTCAGCCTTTTTGTCGCGATTGTTTTTGTTGGTATTTTAATCATTGGATATAGTCTAAATTTAGTTGGTCAGTTCTTTATATAAAGCAGTCTCAGGAGATTAGAAATGCAGATTAAAGTTATGGGTACAGGTTGTCGTAAATGTAAGGCTTTACTAGCAGCGACAGAAGAAGCAGTGAAAAACAGTGGTGTACAGGCTGAAATTGAGTATGTCACCGACATGATCAAGATTGCTGAAACAGGTTTGATGAGTACGCCTGGTCTAGTCATTAATGATAAAATTGTCTCAAGCGGTAAAGTATTAGAAGCTCCAGCAATAGCTGAGTTAATTGAAAAAAATAAGTAAATTGAGTTATTGAAATTTAATATAAAAAACCAGTTGCTCCGGCAACTGGTTTTTTATATTAAAGAAAAATGAAAGGGGAAAGGGCTTTGAATCATAAACAGAATGAAACGGATGTGATCATTATCGGTGGTGGGCAGGCTGCTTTATCTACGGCTTATTTTTTAAAGCGAAAAAAAATACCATTCATTATTTTAGATGATCAAAATCAAGCAGGTGGAGCCTGGTTACATGCCTGGAATTCTTTGCGTCTATTTTCACCGAATAGCTGGAGTTCCTTACCAGGTTGGGTTATGCCGAATACAGAACAAACGTATCCGACCAAGAAAGAAGTTATTGAATACTTGCAGCAATATGAGCAGCGTTACCACTTTCCGATTATTCGTCCTATATATGTTGATCACGTCAAAAGCGAAGGAGAGGCATTGAGTGTGCATGCAGGTGAACAGTTATGGAAAGCCAAGGCTGTAGTCAGTGCAACGGGCACCTGGAGTCATCCTTATATCCCATCTTACCCGGGCCAAGAAAATTTTAAAGGGCTGAAATTACACTCCGCCCATTATCAAAATGCAGAACCGTTTAAAGATAAGCACGTCATGATTATCGGTGGTGGAAATTCCGGAGCACAAATTTTGGCTGAAGTTTCCCAAGTGGCAGACACTCTTTGGATCACGCCAACACCTCCTCAATTTTTAGCAGATGATGTTGATGGCCGTATACTATTTTTACGTGCGACAGAGCGTTTAAAGGCAAAATTAGAAGGCGGCACAATAGATCAGCCTGTTGGCGGTCTAGGTGATATTGTCATGATTGATTCAGTCAAAGATGCACGTTCACGAGGAGTTTTACATAGTGAGCGCCCGTTTTCGGCTTTTACAGAAGATGGCGTGATTTGGGAAGATGGATCTTTTCAACAGGTTGATGCAGTGATTTGGTGTACTGGATTTAAAGCGACTTTAGACCATTTAAAGCCACTTGGAATAGTAGAGGAAAATAATACGATACTGGTTGAAGGAACAAGATCAGTAAAACAACCCAACCTATGGTTAGTAGGATATGGTGAATGGACTGGACCTGGTTCAGCAACGCTGGTGGGTGTTTCAAGGACCGCGAGAACAACTGCTGAGGAAATTTCCGAATTTCTGGATTAAAATTTTGACCTATTTGTCTTGAGCAAGAAATAGCACAACAAATGGCAAATAAAACTCGTTATTTGGGTGCTATTTTTGTGGGCAAAATAAAAAGTTAAAAAATCAGTAGAAACCCGGCTTGGAAACAAGTCGGTTTTTTGGGTTTTCGCCACCGATTTTTTATAACATAACCTTTTGAAATATAACACTATTTATTTTGATGCGAAGTATGATTTTAATTTCCTGTTGGAAAGCCATGAAACATCCATTGTATGCCCCATAAAATAATTAGAATTAAAATTACGAAAAAGATAATTTCTAATTTTTTCATTTTTAAAGTTCTACTAAAATTAACATAATACACGTTATACGAAATTCTTGAAATTTTACTATAAGTATCAATATCTTATTGAAAACCGTTCCAGTAAACAGCATATTGGAACGGTTTTTATATTACTATTCAACCAATACGCTTATAACTTATTCAAAATCAGAAGAGTTTGTTTAGCCCATCTACGCTATCTGCTTTAGACGCTATAACCTAGCCTCAACTTTTTATTGAGGCTCTATTCCAAAAACACTGATTTTTCAAAGCGCCTGAATTGCATAGCATAGAACCAATTCTTCAGCGAGTTTCGCCATGATTTGGTTCGTCATCACAGTTTTTGCAATTGCAGGTCTGATTAAAGGCACGATTGGGTTAGGCCTGCCTGCGGTATCGATGGGCTTACTTACCATTGTGATCAGTCCATTTCAGGCAGCCACATTATTAATCATTCCATCTATGGTCACCAACTTTTGGCAACTATTTGCTGAAGGGCAGGTATTGCGCCTAATTCAACGCTTTTGGCCCTTGTTACTTGGGATTATCGTCGGTTCAATTTGGAGTATTTTTCCAACTTTAGGACATGGTGAATTTAAAAGTGAAGCTTTACTGGGGGGCATGTTGGCACTATACGGACTGTATGGGCTTTGTGCCAAAAGCTTGCCGAACTTTGCACCACATGAAAAATGGCTATCTCCAATGATCGGTTATCTTGGTGGAGCGCTGACTGTTGCGACAGGTGTGGTGGTGATCCCTGTGGTGCCATATTTGCAAGGTTTGCAGCTCAAACGCGATGATCTCGTTCAGTCACTCGGTTTGGCCTTTACCACATCAACTATTTGTTTGGCAGTGTTCTTACAGCAAAATCCTGTGGAAGATCTTCCGATTGATTATGCGATGTCAGCCATGGTACTAATTCCAGCGCTCATTGGTATGTGGGCAGGGAAAAAAATCCGTTACCGCATTCCAGAACAAAAATTCCGTAAGGTGTTTTTTATCGGGTTGATTGCCCTCGGTGGCTATATGATGCTGCACCAGTTTGGCGTGATTTAAAGCCTAGACTTGGCCATCTAAAGTAGATTTTTCTGACAGTAGAAACTGACTAAAATGCTGATAATTTAAGGGTAAATCATCAAAATTACGTGCGGTGAGGAGCAGTTTTCGATTGGCCCATTCACCGCTGAGCTCAACTTGGGCAAAGGCATACAAACTGATTAATCGTTCGGCCGCACGTTTTGGCATGATGGCAATGCCCACACCATTCGCCACCACTTGGGCGATCGCGGCAAAGTTCGGCAAACGTAGCCGATACTGAATTTCACAGCCGAATAATTTGGCTTGTGCCTCGATCGATTGTTGCAAGGAATGATATTGCATCAAACCGACAAAGGGATAATTTAAAATCTCTGCGGGTTTGACGCTAGGTGTGGTGGCCAATTCATGGGTTATAGGGCAGATCAGCACCAACGGATCATCTGCAAACTCAAGTGTTTGTAGTTGTTCAGATTTAAAGAAACCTGAAATTAGCCCCAGTTGTGCATTACCTTGCTCTATCGCTGCAATGATGTCTTTAGACTCGGCTTCATGCAGCTCAATTTGTGTGTTGGGATTTTCCAGTAAATAACGTGGTAGCAAGACCGGTAAATATTCACTTTGTGCAGATGAATTACACCATAAGGTCATATTGGAACTCAGCCCATGGGCAAAGGGCCGCATAGCGTGTTCTAATTGTTGCCCCTCACCTAAGACGCGCTGTGCATGTTCAACCAAGGTTTGACCGGCAAGGGTCAGTTTGACCCCTTTGGCTTGGCGAGTGAACAGGGCGGTGCGGTAATGCTGTTCGAGTTTTTTAATCCGTTCACTGGCTGCTTGTAGCGAGATGGCAGAACGAGCAGCGCCTTTGGTCAGACTACCGCCGTCTACAATGTGCAGTACCAATTGAAGGTCGAACAAATCCAGTCGCATACGGTGTATTCCTTGGCTAATGCCTTATCTTACCGAAAGAGTAGCTATAAAAAAAAGCGACCTTTCGGCCGCTTTTCAATTGAATGTTGTATTCTTTTTTTAATGCCTTGGGGGCTTATTCTGATTTATCGCCCAAGCTAAAGAACCAGTTCAAAATCAGCGCTGCAAATGTTGCAGTACCAATACCGCCTAGGTTGAAGTTACCGAATTGAAGTGCAAAGTCACCTGTACCTAAAATAATCGTGACTGCTGCCACCATCAGGTTTTTGTTTTTTGAGAAATCGACTTTGTTTTCAATCCAAATTTTCGCACCTGCAATGGTAATTAGACCAAATACAACAATCGATGCACCTGTCAAAATGGCTTGCGGAATGGTATGAATAATCGCACCAAACTTTGGAGAAAGACCAAGGAAAATGGCAAAGACACCTGCAAAGACAAAGACGATGGTTGAGTAAACGCGAGTCACTGCCATCACACCAATGTTTTCACCATAAGTGGTCATACCTGGGCCGCCGACACCGCCTGAAAGCGTGGTTGCAACACCATCAGCAACAAAAGCTTTACCAATGTGCGGATCGAGATTTTCACCTGTCATCGCGCCCACAGCTTTAATGTGACCTAAGTTTTCAGCCACCAAAATCAACGCAATCGGTGCAATGATCAGCATGGCATTGAAATCAAAAACAGGCGAATGGAATTGAGGAACACCAAACCAAGCTGCATCTTGTACTGGAACGAAGTTGATTGGTGTGCCATGACCCATGACATTGGAAATGATGTAATACACCAAGTAAGCGAGTAGAAGGCCAACTAAGAGTAATAGACGTTGTAATAAACCTTTGGTGAACACAGCAATCGAACCCATACACAGTACAGTGACTAATGCCATCCACATATTAAAGTTATTACCGGCAACCCCTTTAATGGTCACTGGGGCAAGGTTCAGACCAATAATCATCACCACTGCACCTGTAACGACAGGCGGCATGAGTTTTTCAATCCAACGTGTACCCGTTGCCATCACGATAAAACCAAAAATGGCATATAAGATACCGCAGGCCATGATCCCGCCTGCTGCCATCGCGATATTGGCATTTGGCGCGCCAGTACCTGATGCTGCATAACCGGTTGCCGCGATCACCACACCAATAAAGGCAAAACTAGAGCCTAAATAACTTGGTACACGACCACCTGTCATAAAGAAGAATAGGATGGTACAGATCCCCGACATTAAAATCGCAAGGTTGGCATCAAAGCCCATCAAAAATGGCGCAAGGACAGTTGCACCAAACATTGCAAAAGCATGTTGTATCCCCAATACAACACTTTGCACAGGAGGTAGGTACTCATTTGTACCTACAGGACGTGCATCAATATTGCCTTCGTACGGGCGCCATTTGGGAAACCAATTGGACATAAAATGAGCACTCAATAGATAAATTGTGCACATCATACTCTTGTTTTTTAGAAGATTTAATCTCTTTTAAAAATATTTTATTCAAACTAATTACATGACTTTACATGTAAATTTACCAAATGGTAAAAGTTTTAAGGGTGTAAAAATGGCATTAAATCATGCAATTAATCAAATAGGATAAGAGTCAATACTTCATAAATTTTTCTTATTTTATCAAATGGAGCGTAAAACTCTGTCCTTCAGGTCAGAGATATAAGCGACACGACCTGAAGTGTCGTTTGATTTAACTAAGGACTATTTTCCTTGAGTTTTGATTGTTAATATAAGTACATGAAAACCCTTAAATTACGTATAAAAGACAAACATTGCAAGGTGTTAGACCAACTAGCATCAG
>NZ_VPEK01000058.1:0-7593 GCF_013417145.1 Acinetobacter sp. YH16044 | reverse complement strand
TCAGGACAAAATCTGCTGAAAATCTCGAAAAGAAAATTGAAGCCCAGTTAGAGAAGCTGAAACAGTTAAAGGCTCATAAACAAGCTATCGAAGCTAGAGAAAAATCAAAGCAAAAAGAGCAGGAGAGAAAGGACGATACTCGACGCAAAATTTTGCTCGGTTCTTATTTGATTAAAAAAATGAATGACAATGAAGCCAATAGAGAAAAAATACTCGCTGAACTCAACGAGTATTTAATAGAAGATCGAGACAGAAAATTATTTAACCTTTAAAACCTAAACTTCTTAAATGTGGAATAAACTCTTTTTGTTTTTCAGGGTCTATCAGCATGTCTTTAATTCGACTAGCTAAAGCCTCATAACTCTCATTACCAACAGCTAAATGTGATAGGCCCGGTAATTTGGCAAGCTGATTTCCAAACATATTAATTTGCCCATCAGTCATTTTGAAAAACATATCGACGGTATTCATATCTCGACTTGAGTTGATTTTTGGCTTTTCAAATTTTTCTTTAACTTTGAATCTAAACCCCACAACAGTTCTACCCTCTTTTATATTTTCATAAGTTAGATTTAAATCTGTTTGAGAGTTAATTTCTTCTAAAGAAGGCTCTAAAACACGGGTTTTTAAATTAGACATTCGATCATAAGACTTAGGCAATCCTAACTCTGTTTTTATACGATCTAAACTTAATTCAAATTTACCTAGACCCTGATATTTCTTGGCAAGATGATACAGGTCAAAGGAATAATCTTTTTTAAGTCTGAGTACCACTTCTTTTTTATATTTGGTGTAAGGGTTGAGCTTATCAAATTCTTTTAGCATTAAAAGAACTTCCTCAGGAAAGCAAATTGATATTGCTCCATTGTCGTATTTTGCTCGGATTACCCAAGAACAAGAAACTTTTTTCCCCTTTTCATCTGTATAGGTAAAGTACCTACGCAGCATATGCTTACTAGCTTCCTCCATCGACTTATATGCAGAGTGGGTTTTTATATTGCACTCTTTAGCAAAGTTTTCAGCAGTAATAGTAATGGGGTCTTTTTCGGTAGCGTTGGTAACTCTAGCGATAGGACTTGCTAAAACCAATAAACGCTTTTCATCGATAGACATGCTTTTAAAGCATTCTTGAATATTATTTTGTATGACCACCCATGAAGGTGGATAGGTTTTTTTATCTTCCATTTGAAAACTACATACTGAGCAATGTAATTTGCAAAATACCAAGCTGCTGTTTTTTTAGCTATTATTTTTGTAGCTTTTTAACAAAACTACAATAAAAATAATGTAGCTTAATGTCCTCCATTTGTAGTTTTAAATTCCTCCATTTGTAGTTTTAAAAACTGATTTAGTCCTCCATTTGTAGCTTAATATCCTCCATTTGTAGTTTTTTAAAGTTTGAAAGCCTTATGAATAAAGGGTTTGAAGGGGGTCTAAAAGCTTTTAAAAGCTTATTAAAAAGATAAAAAAGGATTTTTTATTTAATACAATTGAAAATAATTTTTTATAATTAATTCTAATTCTTCGTGTAAGGCTGTTTACGGCCGATTAAAAGAAAATAGGTATACAACCATATGTTTACATGTAAACGTTCGAAATACGCGAAACTGTGAGCATAGGGACTATATTTTTATGTATTCCTATGTTAGAGTTTGAACTGTTTGAAAATAAAGCAAAAAAAAGGCACTTGCGTCAACAAGTACCTTTTTTGAAATCTTTAATATCAAATAGCTAACAAATCAAACCAAAGGAGGTTAAAAAAGCCATAAGAATTAATGATTTACGTTTAAAATGCATAAACGATTCTATCATTGATAAACAATTTGTTCAAGTTAGCGAACAGATAAGGCTGATTAACCTCCATTTTTTACAATGGAGGAATCATCATGATTCCAGTTTTACCGGCAGTAGATACACATAAAGCACATATCTTGCACCGCTTATTAAATAGGGTGCCTGTTAAAAACAAAGATATGTGGTCGTCTATTGATTCTAGTTACTCTGCGTGTCGTATTAGCGAATTACGTAGTGATGGATGGAATATTGAAGATCACTATTTATCTGAAGATTCAAAACTGAAAAAACGTGTGCGAGTAAAAGTGTACTTCATACCATCTTTATTAATTAGTGAATTGTTGAAAGAACAGGCAATTCAAGATTTTTTAAGAAGGTTTGAATATCGACAAGCCAGTTAAATAGAAAAAAGGAAGGGTTATCCCTTCCTTTTTTTGCTTTAAAAAACAGACTTTGTAATCAGAGAGAAAAACGCATGAATTTTGATACCAGGTGATCGCTCGTAGGCACTTGCTCGGCTCTTACTAGAATGAGTTTTTTATTAAAATATTTAATCAGTACCGTGGAACAACGATCAAATATCAAACTTGGAACATGATAAATAGAGGAGTTGCCGCCCTGTTGCTCTATGATTCAAGGCAGCAATCTCTAATATAATGATCTTGAAGGGAAAAACAGTTGTATTTCGTATAAGGTCTATTATGCTAATTTTTTAATCCAAATTGGATTCGAAGTAATTAAAGCTTTACTTTTTAATATAGAAAAATTATCTGCATGCTGACTTAATAACTCTATAAGAGGTGGGATTGTAGAGCTATTTAATAAGTATGGATTAAAAATATCATTATGATTTTTAGAGAAAAACTTAACTATATCCTGATCAATATTGGCATATTTCATATACCAATTAGAAAAGAGATATGTACTGATCTTCTCAAGATAAAGAACTTCACAATTTTCATGACGCGGATCTTTTAAGATTTTGTCATGAAAAAGATGCTTTACTTTATCTTCTTGCCCCTCTAAACATTGAACAAAGTAATCATTTCCATAGTAAAGAGCCCCATAGATCTGATTTGCTCCATTAAACTTTAATGCTTCGGTTAAAATTTCATAAAGTTCACTCTTAGAATAAATTTTAGACCTGAACTTACTTACATATAATAATCGTATAGCGGTCATTGGTAATTCGTCTTAAGATATAAATAGTTAAGTATATATAATAAAAAAAATTATTATATAAAATTAGTAATTTTTAGACTGCTTTCTTAAAGCATCCTTTCTTTTATCTTATATCCTTGCACTTTACCTATTGGTAAAATACATACATTCATAATCTATATCGGAAAGTAAGTAATTAAGCATAAGAAAAAAAATCCCAGCAGGTGTAGTGCTGGGATTAGGTGTCTTCTGGGCTTAGTTATTATCGTTATCAAAAAAGTATAACTCAGTTTTTACTTAATTAATTTTCTTTTCAATTAGCTTCAATTTACTTAACTGTTGCTCTTTTTTCTGATCATTTTCGATCTTAATAACTATAGCTAAAATAAAAAGCATCATTATAAAAAATAGGAAAATCAAATGCTTTCTCATTATTTATTCCTTCTTTTAATGTTTTAGCATGCCTTTTCCCATTGCAAATAGATATGACATAAGAAACCAAAATTTAGCTCGATGCTTTGAAATATGGCTTTAGCCATATTTCAAAGTCGGGCAACTTTGCGCTTGCTATAATCTGATTAGCTATGAGAAAAACCAAGCAAAGTACCGATCAACTAATATCTTTTAGGGTCGATCTGGCACCAGTCATAGGTCTTTTCTTTGACACTATTTGGCTGAAATGAATAGCAATTTTTCGTCATGATTCTGACTAGTGTTTCACCATCACTTTCTCTAATTTGTAGTGGATATTTTTTAAGTACAGCCATATCAGTTCTACGTTCATTAATTTCATCTTTGCTTGGCACGTACAAGAATATTGCCAAGATGAATACCATCATCACAGCGACAAACGTGCTGGCAAAAATAATGATAAATTTTAAGTTGAGCCTTTTTGTAGCTTCGTTTAATTCTTGAATACTATTGTTTAATGCAGCTGTATGTTTCTTATTTGCGTTTTCTAGCGATTTTTCAGCCTTATTGAGTACTCCGTTAGCGATTTGGTTGTAAAATACCTCTAATCGCTTGTTATCGTCTGCTATGGCCTCTCTATATTCCTTCATGGAGGCCAGTAAAATATATAGTTGATCGTCTAAGTCGTTTTGGTTGCTCATAGCGATGGGCCACTTCTTTCATATTTAATACGCTGTGTCTGTTTCATCTTTTGCTCTTGTTCCAATTTCAATCTTTGTCTTTGCTCTTGTTCCAGACGTTGTGCTTCCCGATCTTTCTTCCATTGTTTGAAACCTTGCTCAACATGGTTGAACCCTTGTTCTAAGGTCTTTTCCTTGTGCTGTTGTTTGTTTTGGAGCTGTTGGCTGTTTTGCTGTTTGATCGTATCGTTAAAACGGCTAATTTCAGTATCTATGCCTTTTCTGCGCATCTGGGTAACTTTACTACCCTCATGGATGGTAGCTTGTAGATCCTTGCCTTGATCGGCATAACTACGGTGGTCGATTCTTTCCCGATACCCTGCATGTTCGAGGGCATGATTGGCTAAGTTTGCCCAGGTGGCTCGGATCTGTTTAATTTCTTCCTGGCTTGTTCCCATGCCCAGGCTTTTTCTCTTGGCATTGCTTAACTCAATATCAGTCTTATCCTTTAGCACCAGATTATGATCTTGATCCAGTTCAGCCTTACGTGTAGTCAGCAAGATATGCGCATGATGGTTTTTATCATCCCCTCCTTTGCTGGGTGCATGGATGGCTAAATCTGCAATCACCCCATAACGGTCTACTAATGATTGGGCAAACTCTTTAGCCAATTCTTTTCGCTGTTCTTCGTCCAGTTCATCAGGTAAAGCGATAACCCATTCACGTGCGGTTCGGGCATCTTTTCGATTCTCAGATTTTTCTGCCAGATTCCAAACTTGGCTTCGGTCTAATTCAGTATCCAAGTTAGAAAGAATCTCTGTATAAACCACACCTTCTTTTCTTGTGAAGTCATGGGTTAACCCTGTCCGTTCATCTTTCAATTTTTCTCCTGCACGGTAAGCCATAGATGCAACTGCAGTTCGTCCCGAACTTCGGTTAACGGTCTTAGTAGTACAGTGATAAATTGCCATGCCTTAGCCTTGTGGTGGTTTTGCTTTTGCTTTTAAAAATTGCGTAGCAGTTTTTTGGGGTTAAGGGGAATCCCCTTACGCAAACTTTGACTTGGATGAAATCCAAGTCGTAAGTGCGCATTTCATGAAAACACGATAGCATATAGCCCGCTTGAATTTCAATTCATAGGGCCTTATGCTTGAGTGGTTTTCTATATCCCGAAATCTGAATCATGACAAAAGCTGCTGAAAATCTCGAAAAGAAAATTGAAGCCCAGTTGGAAAAGTTGAAACAGTTAAAGGCTCGTAAACAGGCTATCGAAGCTAGAGAAAAATCAAAACAAAAAGAGCAGGAAAGAAAAGATGATACTCGACGCAAAATTTTGCTCGGTTCTTATTTGATTAAAAAAATGAATGCCAATGAAGCCAATAAAGAAAAAATACTCGCTGAACTCAACGAGTATTTAACAGAAGACAGAGATAGAGAGTTATTTAATCTTAAGTGTAATTAGTTTTTATTTTTATACGTTAAAACCATGCTCTACAAGCAAAGGAAAGAACATTTCAAAGTGTCTTTTTTCTGCTAGCATTTCAGCTAAAAGTTGTCCGAATTGTTCATAATTTCCAGTACCAATTAAGTGGCTATACTCACTTTGTACACGCTCATCATAGGCAAGTTTAGATCCAAACTTAAGACGTTGTGAATCAGTCATTCGGTTAAAAAAATCTCCTATATTTTTGTCTTTTTTAACTTCAGTTCTTATTTGCTTTTGCTTAAATTTGAATGAAAAGCCTGTAATTGAACGCCCTTTTTTGTGTTGCTCATAAGTTGTTACGATGTCTGTATGTTCATTGATTTGTTTGATTGCTGGTTCTAATACACGCTTTTTGAAATCACACATCGCTGTATATTCAGTATTTTCAAGCCCAATTCTATTTCTAAAGTCACTTAACTCAATTTGTGGAACTTTGCCAACTTCGCGCCAAGCAATGATTAACTCATAAAGCCTAATAGCGTATTTACTTGTAAGCTGTGTGACCTGCTTAAGTTGATAACTAGTGAACTGTTGCTCAAGTCTTGTAATCAAAGGCACTACATCTGGTGCAAAAGTGATTTCTAATGTAGCTGAATCATCAATATATTTAATACGGCTTACCCATCTAGACTTAACAGTTCCTACATTTCCCTTTTTATCTTCTTCTTTAAATGAAAATTGACGATCAAACAGGTTTAGAACAGCACTTTTCAGTGCTTTGTAAGCACCATCGTTACTAACATTAAAACGACTAGCGTAATCATTAGCATGTATTTCTAACTTACTATCAGCAGTTATACCGTTACCTGTTTGTCTTGCATTAATGATTGCAAGAAGTATTAAGCGCTGTTCGGTTACTTCTAAATTATAACTAGCGTTCATTAATGCGTTATCTTTCACAACAAGCTCATTCTTCATCTTCAAAGCATATTATTATTCAAAGTAAGGACACTGTATAAAGTTATCATTAAAAGGTCAATATTAATTAAGTCCTTAAATCAAGACTAAATGTCCTTTTATAACCGACTAAATGTCCTTTTATAACCGACTAAATGTCCTTTTATAACCGACTAAATGTCCTTTTATAGGGCTTGAAACCCTTCTGTAGTAAGGGTTTAAGAGTGTCTAAAAGCATTTAAAAGCTTTAAAATATATATAAAAGCATAAGTGAGCATGGAAAACAGCCCTATGCCCTCGCTAAAGCTCGGACGTTTTAACCTCGCTAAAGCTCGGTTGAGGGGCTGTTTTTTTTAAATAGAAGTTGAGGATTTAATAAAAAAAGAAACTAGGCCTTCGCTTCGCTCAGTAATCTTTATGCTCGCTTCGCTCGTTTAGATTCTAATTAATACAGTTCGCACCCTTCGGGATGCTCTATATCTTTCGTTAAGAAGCAAAGGGGGGGCTTGTAATCAGGGAAAAGGCAGGGGCAAAATTTTAATGCCAGGTGATCGCTCGTAGACACTCGCTCGGTTCTTACTGGAATGAATTTAATTATTAAAATATCTAATTAAAACCGTAGAACATAAAAAATAGAAAAGTTGCCGCCCTGTTGCTCTATGATTCAAGGCGGCAATCTCTAATATAATGATATTGAAGGAAAAAACAGTTATATTATGTTAATTTTAAGAAAACTTCAGAACTGATCTACTTACTGATAATAAATGCTCTGCCTAAGCGTTTTAGTATTTTTTCGATAGTGGGTTCTAAGACTTCTGGAGTTAGATTTAGTTTAATTTCTACAGGATAAGAGGTTAATAACTCTTTGATAGGAGGCCTTTGTTCATAAGGCAGACACTCAATTAGAATCATTAAAACTTTAGGCTCGAAGCATCTTTTTGATGTGGCTTTGAGAGTTAGGCTAGGCATGGACCACCTAAGTTATAATATTTTATATAAGTACCACTATATCAGATATTTAAATAAAAAAAATCCCAGCAGGTGCAGTGCTGAGATTAGGCGCTTTCTGGGCTTAGTTATTATCGTTATCAAAAAAGTATAACTCAGTTTTTGCTTAATTAACTTTCTTTTTAACTAACTCCAATTTACTTAACTCTTGCCTTT
>NZ_VPEK01000057.1:0-7741 GCF_013417145.1 Acinetobacter sp. YH16044 | reverse complement strand
CGTGTTCAGGATGCCGGGCATCGCTGGAACGACAGGGAGATAAATATCCATCGCCAGTGAAGCGAGGATGTCGAAAGGAGCCATCAGCAGCAGTGCTGCCGGCAGCGTATAGGCCCACGCGGGGCGTTGTTTTTGTTTATCAGTCATTTATGTGTTTTTCTATTCCATCAATAATTGATTTCCAATCATCAACGTGTAATTCGTGTCCTGTACCTTCAAGGGTGATTAGATTTGAACCTTTTATTTTTTCTAGTAAAAAACCTGCATTCTTATAATGCCAAATTTTGTCGTCTGTTCCGTGGATAATTAAGGTGGGTTGTTTGATTTCGTTTAATCTGTTCCAATATTCTTCACCACCACCACCTTGCGATGCAGCGTGATTGAACATACTTATATAATTGTTGGCTCTATTGAACTCAGCTCTTATCAGTTTTTCACTTCTTTGTTTGTCAAATTGTTTCTTGCCACTCATTAATTCTGCACCCTGAATTAAATAGTTTACCACACTGTCTTCATTTGTCCAATTGACTGTACCTGCTTTACTATGGAAATCTAAAATACTCGTGTCCATTTCAGGTATAGTTGGGTCTGAGTCTCCCCAAGGGCCTGATGACATAAGAGTTAAGGAGTTAACTCTGTCGGCAAACTTTATTGATGCTATTTGAGAAATTAGTCCGCCCAAAGAAATCCCCACAAAATGTGCTTTGTCAATCTTGTAGCCATCCAATATTGAAATAGCGTCATTAGTTAAGTCAACAATATCGTATGGAGTAGAACCTGGTTCATAATTAGTGGATTTTCCTACATCTCTGTTGTCGTAACGAATAACAAAAAATCCTTTTTCAGATAATTGTTGGCAAAATTCAGTGTCCCAATACAGCATTGATACGGTTGCACCTGCTACCAAAAGGATTGCTGGATTTTTCTTATTTCCAAAACTTTCCGTACAGAGTTCAATGCCGTTTGTTTTAATTATTTTCTCTTTCATTTCTGTTTTCCTTTGTTTGCAACTGATTATTATCAGTCCTAAAATTAATATCCAAAGTAGTTTTTTTTTCATTTATCAATGTTTAACTGTTATGCTGGTATCTTTCACAATGCCCGCTAACGTTTTCGGGCTTTGCGAGGGAGCGGATTTTAGCATAAGACTTCCAAGCGAAGACGGAACTTTAAATATAACAAAAATCTTTGAACGGAAACAATAACCCGCTCTCTTGCAAAACCGATGTTATCGGCTTTACTTCATTAATTCAATAGTTCGTTCAATATTTATTTCTTGTAAGAACGTTTTATCGTGGGAAATTACAATTAAAGTTCCTTCATATTCATTGATTGCATTGGTTAAAATTTCGATGTTTTGAAGGTCTAAATTATTGGTAGGTTCATCTAAGATAATAATGTCGGGAGATTGATTAGCAATGTTTAAACAACACAACATTAACCGCATTCTTTCTCCGCCACTCAATGTATGACAAGGCTTATCCCAATCATCTTTTGAAAATAAAAAACGGTCTAATCTGATTTTTACTTCGTGTTCCTGAAGGCCGGTTTGATTAAATTCTTGAGCTTGTTCATAAATCTGTAAATGATTATTGATTAAAGAATAATCTTGGTCAATATAAACAGAATGACTTTCAGCAATAAATATTTTTCCTTCCGTTGGTTTAAGTTTTCCGAGTATTATTTGGATAAGTGTGGTTTTTCCTGTTCCATTTTTTCCGTTGATAGCAATTCGTTCACCGCTGACAATTTGAATGTTTAGAGGTTTCTCCCATAATAAACCTCCTGTTTTATATGCGAAATTGATATTTTCTGCTATAAACAGATTTTTACCTTTATGAAGATTGGAAGAATCAAATTCAAATTTCATTTGTTCTATATCAGAAACGGAAAGCCTCAAATCTTGAAGTTCTTCTTTTATACCATTAATTTTATCTGAATGAACTCCGGCAATTTTTGCTGAGCTTCTTTCAGCATTATTCTTCCAAGCATCTGATACTATCTTGGGAAGTCCAGCTTTTCCTAAATTCTTTTTTGCTCGAACATCTAATTTTTGTTGTCGTTCAATTGTTTTTCGCTCCTTTTCTTTCGCCTTTCTAAGTGCTTTTTCTTTGCTCTGAATATCTTGACTTAAGGCGTTTTGTTCAATTTCTTTTTGCTCTTTATAAAATTCATAGTTTCCGCCATAAACTTTAATTTCATTTCTGTTGAGCTCACAAATAGGATTTAATAACTGAAGTAACTCTCGGTCGTGGCTAACGATTATAAAAGTTGCTCTTGAGGTTTGAATAAAATCGTATAGTAAGTCTCTACTGGATTTGTCAAGATGATTACTGGGTTCATCTAATAAAACAAATGATGGTTGATGAATAAATATACCTGCGAGAAAGACTTTTGTTTTTTGTCCTCCACTTAATTCGCTTAATTTTTGAGATAGTGATAAATCAGAAATATCCCAATAGCTTAGGGCTTCTTGACATTTTTCTTCTATCGTCCAATCGTCATTTAAAAGGCTATAATTCTTTTCATCTACACTTCCGTTTAAAATTTCGTGTAAAGCATTGAGTTTGGTTTCAACTTGTAAGGCTTGGGCAATTGTCAAATCATTAAACTGACCGAAAATTTGAGGAATATAATAGGGTTTGGTTTCGGAGGAAATTTGTCCGTCATCAGGTTCTAATTCCTTGGCTATAAGTTTGAGTAAAGTAGATTTTCCAACACCATTATTGCCAATTAATGCAATTTTATCGGAATGGTTTACTGTCATACTTAAATTAGTAAACAGCGTATTTTTATTGGGATGTGAATAGGATAAATTTTGAATCGTAAGCATAATTAATTTCTTTTTGAGTTTAACAAAAGTGGGAGCCCAATTTTTTGAGCTGATTGTTAGATTGTCTAAGAAATTAATTTTTACATTTTCTGCTTACTTTTTATTTATGTTGCAAATATAATATTTTTTCTGAACTACTTTATTTCGTATTGCCGATAACATAGTAATTTACGAAGTAAATAATAGAAAAGTTTCGTGAAATATTCCCTATATCCGTATTTCGTGTAATTACTTTGTTAAAAGTAATAAATTCTTTGATAGTCTATATTATCTAAATAACATTTGTATGAATAGCGAGGTTTTTATTTAAAATTTTTAAATTCTCAATCATGGATCACGAAACTCTACAATTGATACTTTATTAATCTATTTCATTACTTAACATAATTCTTATTATACACCAAAGATTTTTAGGTTAAAACACTGATATTGTGAGAGTACCGTTTTGGATAAATTATTTTATAGCTAAAACTACTCTGAAAGGTGCATTTTTACGTTGAGAGAGGATATTCAAATCGGTCAACAGGTAGTGTAAAAATTTATAAATTTTTATTTATTTCATCTAAAATAGATAATTGATTTATAGAAGCTGACTTTTGTTTTTTGATTTCCTTTTCAATTTTTATTAAATGGTCGTTTCCGTGCTGAAAAAGTATATATTCTATATACTTTTTTAAGCTCATTCCGTTAGCACTTGCAAGAATTGATAAACGTCTTTCAGTTTCCAGATCTAAATCAATTAACTTTCTTTTCATTACATAAAGTTAAAATTGCCACCACTTTTTTTTCTTTTCCTGTACTTGTTTTGGTTGGTTAGATTCTGGCTCTTTTTTAGGAGCTTCCAACAGGAGAATTGTCTTTTGTAAATCTATTATTCTACCCTCTTTTTCTTGTAAAAGCAACTCTTTATTTTTTAATTCTTGTTCAAATAAAGCAAGTTTTGTCTTTAATGAGTTTACATCTTCTTGCCTCTGCCATATTTCGGCTATGTCATACTTTTGCCTCTGTGGTTTCTTGATATCTTTTAGAGGTTCGTATATAGAAAATAAGTAATTAACTTCTATTAATACTTTATTCCCTTTTTTTTGTAAGTATGGTACAGATTCAGAGTTAGCGAACAATCTTCTTATTGTCCTCTCGCTTTTTCCTGTTTTTTTTACAGCTTCTTTTACATCTATGTAATTCATAATAACAAAAGTTTGAAACTATGACAAAAGTATGTCAAAATATATAGATGACATACTTTTGTCACCCTACTTTTTCATGTGTTTTTGTTCAAAAATCTGCTCAGCTTTGTGTTTCAATGAACCAATAAGATATGCTTTTAGATTTTTGATTTCATATAGTACAGATTGAGCTTTTAATTCGACCAAGAAATCCAATAATTCTTCTTCGGACAGATGGTTGTACAAGCTTTCAAATAAGCTAAGATTGTTGTTTAATTCCTTATTAGTAAAATCGTAATTATATTTTAAATAATCTTCTATGTTTTTAGGGATAAACCAACGATTTGACATTTGTTTCATTGTTTTTTGTTTCTTCAATGATTCATCTTCAAATTGTGGTTGATGAATCGGAATAAAACGAATGCCTGTAATTTTACGACCTGTTTTTATTGTTTCATAATGAAAAGTATAAGGACTACATTTATCAAGTTCTTTTTTTGCAGGTTCGATAACTTTTTGAATAAAACCACCCGTTAACTTGTATTTATCAGCAATATTAAATATATCTTTTAATTTATCTATTGAATAATTAATAGGAGTTTTCTGATTAGATAATAATTCGTAAAAACGCATAGTATATACACTTTCAAATTCCATAGCTACTTTAAGTTCATACTTTTTAAAGCCTTTTGAAAAATCTAAAAATGCTTCTACTATTTTTGGATTTATTCTGAAAGTAGCAATCTCTGTATTTTTCTTAATTTTAGGCTCTGAAATTACTGAAATTAACTCCCAATCATTTTCATCTTCATACTCAAAGAATTTTTTAGCTAAATTTCTTAAAGCTGATTTTATTCGAATATGGTTAGTATCTGTTTCGTTTTGTAAAAATAATTTAATAGGCATACTAACAATGCTAGTATTTTGATTGTCTTGTTCAATAACTATTTTGTCTTTTAATTTTTGATTTTGTATTAATCCTTGAAAAAGCTCTACAAGACGATAAAGAATACGTTTCTCGTAAACAGAATAATCATATTTAGCAGTCGTTAAGATGTAAGACTGTAATACTTCTTTATTATTAATTTTAGACATAAGTTATAGTATTGAAAAGTAAATTTATATAAATACTATAACTTACACAAATATAAGTTATAGTATTTATTCAAAAAGTTATAGTTAACCATTTTCTATTTATTCAAAAAGTTATAGTTGTTTATTCAAAAAGTTATAGTTAGACTTTTTAATACCCTTGCAATATATATGATATATAAATATATATCCGTTTTTTGTCGAAAGTCGATAAGTAATGTTAGATAAGCTATGTTTAATTAATACAAAAACATGGTAATTTTTTAGTTTTTAAGGGTGTGATTTTCTTCAAAAAATCACTTTTGGGAGCTTGCGTGAAATGCACTGTTTTCGTTAGAGTGGAAAAACAAAAACAAATTGACGTGACTTTTTTATGCGCACCAGGGGGGGGGCGGATTTTTTATTTTTGATAAATTTATCTAATTTAATTAACTGATTTTTAATTCATTAATGTATTTTTGTTGCTCAAATTTAATGTTTAACCATAAATTTGAAAGCGAAACGATTTTAAAACGGCTTCTTTTGAGGTCGTTTTTTTTGCGTTTTAAGACATTTTATTTTTAATCATTAGGAAATTATAGCAAAAAGTATTTAAAGCTATTTAAAGCTAAATATTAACTATCCACAAGCTTATTCACTCCTTAATTTGAGTTAAAAACAAGTGGCTTTTTAATTATTAGATAAAATAACAATGAAGAATTACCAAAGTAAAACAAATCAAAAGAAAACAAAGGTAAGTTTCGCACCATTAAATTTTAGCATAAAGCCGTTTCACTTTTTATATAAAATTTAGTGATGCTGCACTTGTTGAAATGGCTTTCTTTTTTTTCGTTTTTTCTTTTCTAAA
This sequence comes from Acinetobacter sp. YH16044, assembly GCF_013417145.1. Lineage (NCBI taxonomy): Bacteria > Pseudomonadati > Pseudomonadota > Gammaproteobacteria > Moraxellales > Moraxellaceae > Acinetobacter > Acinetobacter sp. YH16044. The sequence goes on along the minus strand of NZ_VPEK01000057.1, from coordinate 1,803 downwards.
ATGGTTTTTTTTAAGCTAAATTTTCTTAAAAAATATCTTAAAATTTCAATTAGATGCAAGATATGGATTTGTGTAGACACTCAAATCACAATATTGCCTTTTCAGAAAAAAGGAAAGTAAAAATCGGAACTCTTTTTTACGTGAAATTTGATAGTAATTGTGAGTAGCGAGAGGGAACTCCACACGATGGAGTTATAATATTGGTTATCATTGATTTAGTATTTTTAAAAAAATTAAATGTATGTTTTTTGTACATACATTTTAGTTTTTTTTCTTATATATGATTGCTAATCAATTTTTTATGTGTGTAATTATCTACATACATTTTGATATTTACTAATTTTGGAGAAAATTATATACAGAGAAAAATCGATCAAAATTGAGTATTCCGAATGAAAGTAGGAATAGCAAGCAGTAATCACGGAGACCGAGATTGGTTTTTATATTCCTATGATTTACAAATTGTTATAAATAATAATACATACTTTATAAATTAAAAAGTATGTATTATAAGTGTAACTTGTTGATATATAATGTTGTTAACTTACTCTCTAAAAGTATGTTTTTCAAAATAAGCAAGTAGTATAAAATGCATCGTTTTATTAATTTTTATACTAAAATCAGAAAATAGCAAGGTGTGTTTTTTGTTGCAAAAAACTTAGGATAATGACATGAAAAAACCTCCAAATGGAGGTTTATATTTTACATAAAAGGTGTTATAGCTTTTACTGAACCGAAGTTGTACGCTGTCTTTTATTCTTTACATAAATTTTCTCTAAGGATTTGTCCAATCCAACTTATACTAGCTACAATTTCAAAATCTGTAATTTCTAAACGATCTGCTAATATTTCATTATCTGATGGAATATATTTATCTCCATAATATTTTTCATCACCAACTTTAATATTGGGTTTTGTTACTCTGATTTCCATTAAGCCATATGATACAAATTCAGAACCACCATTGTCTAATTCCAATTCTTCAACATCATTTTCTATGAAAAACATTAAATCAGGCAACGGAGTTTTTTCAATAATATTTGTTCCTGTAATGAATTGGTCATAATCAATTTTTTTCTCTAAAAATGATTTAAAAAGTAAACCAGTAAGTGATGCTTTGTCTGTGTCTTCACACTTGTCAATAATAAATAATAATTTTTCGCCAACTTTTGTTCTATACTTTAAATCTTCTTCTATTTTATTAATTTGTTCTTCTATTTTATTTTCAGAAATTGATTTTAGTTCATATAAAAATGTAAGAATTTTTTTAAGAAATAGCTTATCCTTGATATTGGTTACTGTATTAAAAGTTCCTATAATTGTTGAAAGTAGTGGGACATCTTTTAGTAATCCTTCAGCAATATTTGAATCAATTACCACTTCAGTTAAGTCTTTGGTAACAGCTTGAAATTCTTTATCTTTTATGACTTGAATAAGATTTGTACCGAGTGAACTCATTTAATAATTTAGTTTTAGTAAGGTTGCGTACAACGGGAAACGCATTGGCGAAGTGGCGGATAAATTGAACCGAAAGTTCAATTTAGCAGTGACGTAGCCGATGTGTTTCCACAGAAGCTAAATTATTAAAAAAAAGCTGAATGTGGGACACATTCGGCGGAATAAAAAGCACAAAAGTTGAATTTTGAACTTAACCCGCCATTTTGCCAATGCGATGTTGAACTGAACAAGGGAAATGAGCGGTATCCTGCCAGACAGGATACCGACATTCACGAGGTTTCGATGGTTAGTGCGCCGCATCGGAGCGGGCCTGCTACCAGTCGTCGGTTAGACGACTGGCGACTT
>NZ_VPEK01000056.1:0-8600 GCF_013417145.1 Acinetobacter sp. YH16044 | reverse complement strand
ACTGAGGATCAGAAAGCTTGTTTGAATCGATGTATTTCATCCGCAGATTATGCACGAATGCTAAGAAATCCGGAGTGCAAATATTAACCAAAAAGAAGATCGTTTTTTGATTTATGAAAGAGATCTAAACAAACAAACAAACAAAAATAAACCTATATTTTTATATATTTCAAAATCTTATATGAAATAATAACACGTTTTAGACTTTAACATTCCAGCTATCAATAACGTAATACATAGCCATATTTAGTAAAGTAGCTGTGATGGCGTCAATTTAACTCAACTCCTAAGCTATTGATTTAGTGAACCATAAAGCCAATAGCATTTTTCCTGTACCCATTTTTTACCCAAATTAGATTTAGTGCATTGAATCACAAAATTTATTTTGTTCAAATCCATTAACAGGATTTGAAATGGTGTCCCGATATTAACACGTACGCATTCAATATTAAAAGATATGTTATAACATTACTTTTTTATATTTATTTTTTTCATGTATCATTCAAGAGTACAACTTCAGGGTGAAAGTTATGTTTGACAATATAGATGCTTTAAAAACAAAATTAGATCAGCATCGTCCTCTTTCTCCTGCAATTGTAAAAAATCTACAAGAAGATCTTATTGTTCGCTGGACATATCATTCAAATGCAATTGAAGGCAATACACTGACATTGCTAGAAACAAAAGTGGTTTTGGAAGGCATTACCGTTGGTGGAAAAGCATTACGAGAACATTTCGAGGCAATTAACCATAGAAATGCGATCTATTATGTTGAAGATATTATTCGTAAAGAAGAACCTTTTTCTGAATGGCAGATTCGTAATATCCATCAACTCATTCTAAAAAATATCGATGATGACAATGCAGGACGTTATCGCCAACAAAACGTGTTGATTTCAGGTGCTACGACTAACCCACCCGACTATACACTGTTGAATGATAAAATGGCTCAGCTTGTCGATTGGTACAATACTGAGGCACATAAGCTACATCCTATTGAACGTGCAGCTAAAGTACATGCAGACTTTGTAGGCATTCATCCATTTATTGATGGGAATGGTCGTACATCACGCTTATTGATGAATCTCGAATTACTTAAAGCTGGATATCCGCCTTGTGTGATTACAGTAGAAAATCGTTTGGCTTACTATGAAGCTTTAGATCAATGGATGGCTTATGGAAAAACTGAAGCATTTATCCAATTAGTTTCTGAGGCTGTGCTTGATGGATTTAAACCATATCAAGTTGTATTGGGGATTTAAGAATAATATTCGCCATAAATGTTGAGATAGCAATTTAATGATAAATATTAAACTTATAGTTTATTACAAATACTCTCATTAATCTTAATAAAATCAATCCATTCAATTTGATCTGATAGATAGGTTCTATAGTAATCTTCAATGCGACAAACAATGGGTCTATTTTCATAGATGTTACATAAATTAGTTTGCTCATTCAAATAACGACATACTGAATCCCCTCGATCTAAAAATTGCGTCTGGAGACTTAGATTAACCTTGCGGCAACACTTGCCGCAAGCTGTACAAGGAAACTTTATCTCTTGCTGTTTAGTCATTTGATCAAGATAACTCTTGTTGAAGATTTAATAGCTGGTCTAAAATTTTACGATTCGCTTGATCTTGCGCTCCGAACTCTAAACTGATTTGCTTAACGTCATTAATGATTTGAGTAAAAAAATCATCGATAACTGAATAGATTGCGATGGCTAAACTAGTCGCAAACTGATCCGAAATTTGTAGTGCCGAATCTTCAATTTGCTGATCTCTACGTTCTCTTGCCTTTTGTTCAATTTCCTGATGGCGTTTAAGTTGTTCTGTCTCAGGGTCGTCACTGAATATATCATGCAAAGCTAACCCAATCGTCACTGCTGCCCCTGCAATAGGTACCGCCTTGCCAACTATTTGCCCAGCCCATTTTTCAATAGTTTTTTGTCCTACACCTTTCATCAAATTAGGTAAATACTGCTTCACCAAATTAAGCCCAGCAACGACATGCTCTGTCTTAATATTTTTACTCATAGATGCTGCAAATTGCCCTAATTGTTCTTTACTAATGTTAATCCCTTGATCATTCTCAGAGGCAGTATGTACATAAGTTTCTTGACTAAATGGATCAACTTGCACCTTCTTAAGATCATTAGGCAATCCATCTAGACAAAACGCAGGTATATTTGCTTGTAACTGCTCAATCTCATCCTGAATCTTTATGCTAGATGAGGTTAAGCAATCATTTAATTCAGTTTCAATTAATTTAGATTTATCTAGTATCCAGTTTTCAATATTATTTTCTATATTTTCCACATCATTATAAATCCATGATTTTATATTTTCATATAACTCTTTTTTATTTCCATCAATACGTTTTATCAAAACTTGTCGAGTATCTAATTTATCTTTAGATAAACCAGCAACAAGCTGATCATATTGCTTCACAATCTCATCTTTAGATTGCGCTTCAATTCCCTTGATATTCTCTGTCAAAAATAAATTTAAATTATTTTCTAGTCGAGTATAAATATCTTCTTGAGAAATTCCTTCAATGAATTTATCTAATTGTTTCTCAAATTCAAAATACCCACTCATCTCTACCAATTTTTCTTTATCTTTTAATTTCCCCATCAATGCCATTTGAGCATTGATTTTAATAATTGGAATATCTTTCAAAATATTTTTTAAATGGCGTTCATCGGCTAATTCTTGTAGTCTTGCACGTGTTTGGTTTTTAAGTTGAATAAAATCTGTTTCGTTAAGCTGATTTTTTTCATTAAATACCAGAAAAACCTTTTTTCTATTTTCGAAGAGATCCATTAAAGTCGCTAAGGTTTTGGCTTCTTCCACTACACCTAAAGGATTCACCACAAAAATTACTGCATCAGCCTTCTCTAGTTGCTCTTTCGTCACATTTTCATGTTCTTTCGGCGCATCAATTCCTGGGGTATCCAAAATCATATAATTTCGACATGGATATTCCGTGACTTTGTCTGTTAATGGAATATCGCCCGTGGCTGCGACTTCTTTCCCAACTAAGGCATTAATCAACGTGCTTTTTCCTGCATTATAAACCCCATACACCATAATATTGGCATCGGGTTTATTTCTCTTATCCTCAAACATATTTTGAACTGTAGCAAAACTTTGTTGCATATAAGTATGCTCAGCCACCAACACTTTGCTCTGTTCATATGTTGCAAACAATTGCTTAATCTGAATATTCATTTTGGTGTTCATTATCCATTCAATTTAGTTTCGGTATCTAAAATCATGCTATTTAATTGCTTTTGAAAACTATTTATTTCATTTTTTAATTGCGTTACTAAATGCTCAGCACTATTTAATGCCATTTCCAGTAAGGTTTTCTGAAATTCAGTCATTTGTACTTGAATTGAATTTTGTAATCGTTCATCAAACTGCTTTTGAATGTGTATTAAATTATCTCCAACATTTAAAGTAATCTCACGATAATTTACACTGGCATCATCACCTGTCTTACTACCCAACCAACCTCCGACAGTAGAACCAATTCCCATCCCTGCCGCAACTCCTGCAGGCCCTCCCAAAAGACCAATCCCCCCACCAATAGCAGTACCAACCAAAGCACCAAATCCACCATTACGCCTACGTGTCCCAGAAGTTACACTATCTGCAACCTGTTCCGTACGTTGCTCAATTTTAAATTCCGGTAAATCCAATAAAGCATTATGCTTTATAACACTCATTAACTGACTTCCGAACTCATTCATCACTTGTTGTAAAATCGTTTGTTGCGCCGTAATCATGGCTTGATTTTGCTGCTGTGCCAAAATATCCGCTATTTTCTTAATTGCCTGCTTCATTTGTATCGGATCATCACGATATTGAGTCAATCTTTCAAATTCATCATCCACCATTTGGCTAAACTGTTGCTGAATCAAACGTTTTTGTTCATTAATTTGAATTGGAATACTTTTTTGTATTCTTTCAATTGGCTGCTGGAAATCCACAATAAGTTGCGCATAGTTTTCCAAATCATTCACAAAATCAGTCAAAAAGTTTTTAAAATTCAATATTGGGGTTTGATGTTTCAATTTCACCCCATCTTCTCTCGCAATTTTCCCAAGCGTTGCAAACAACTGTCCCATGCCGCTATCAGCAAAATTATCAACCTGACCTTCGTGCTCTTGCGCATAACGTGCAGAGAAAGATAAAATTTCAATATTATTCGTTTTTCCTGCCAACTCTGGAATTTCCTCCAATGCTGAACGAATATATTTTTGTTGATCTAAACGACGTTGTCGATCTTTCATAACGATAGTAGAAATCATTTCATCTTTTTCGTCATCCCAATCATGTGCAACATCATCACTTCCAGTTAAAAGTAAGATAATCTTCTTATCTGTACGATAAAGGTTTAAAATTTCATTTAAATCACTTTCTCGTCCAGGTGAATCCGATTTCATGGTGTATAAAATTAAATCGGCATGTTCCACATAATCTTTTGCCAAATCACCATTTTCTTGATTAATTGAATGCAATCCAGGTGAGTCAATCCATGTTAATCCATCAAGACTAAAGCCCTGAATCGAACTAGTTGCTTCAGTTGCTCCTACCCGAAATTCTTTTTTTATTTCAGCTTCTTTGGCAACATCACCACCTTTTACTTCTGTTTTTTGACCCGAAAAATAAACAGGCTGTAACTCTTTTTTAATTTTTCTTTTTTGTTGATCTGTTGGATCAGTATGCCCCCAAGCCATATAGTTGCCCAAAGAGCTTTTACCCGACTTTACTTTGCCATACACAAACACCAATAAAGAATCATTAAATCCTGCTCGAAAATGCACCCCTGTATCTTGTGTAGTTATTTTCTTTTGCCAATTTTGATTAGTTTTTTCAAGAATGTTCCTAAATTTTTCAATCTGTTGAAATAATGGATTATTTTTAGAAATATTATGCTCTGATGCTTTTAAATAACCTGCCATATTTTGCTGAAATTGATGACAGTGGCTTTTAAAAACTTGATCTTGTTCTTGGGAAAAATTAAATTTTTGTTGCAACTCTTTAAAAATATTTAAGAGTTCTGGGCGAGAAATTGACAAAACCGCTGAGTCCATAAAATAATCCAAACTTATTTAGGTCAAAAAATGTGTAATTCCTTAACAAAAGGAATTACACATAAAAATTTAAGATAATGCTTTAATTACTGATGTTAATTGGTTCAATTCATCTTGAAGTAAATCCATCTGTTTCAGCGTGCTTTTCATTTGTTCCGTAGGTTTAACATTTATTCCATAAATTTGCTCAAACAAAGAAATATCTTTAATAAACTGATATTTTGCAGTTTTTACCGAACTCGATTCCAGTTGTGAAAAATTAGAACCATTACTCGACAAGGTTAGATTATTGATCTTCGTTCCATGCACTGTCACCAAATTGGGTAATGAGGCAATGATCTCTTGATATATCCGTTGGACACCGTGATCGAACTCTTGTTTAATCGATATTTTTCTTTCATTACGCTCACGTTCTTGACGTTCACGTTCAGCGGCTCGGCGGCGGCGATCTTCATCATCATTATTGTTGTTTGACGGCTTATCATCTTCTGATAATGCCGCAACTACCGCAGCCCCTGCAGCAACCACTGCTGCTCCAATTAACCAAGGTAATGGCATGATTATTCTCCTAAATATTTTTGTACTGTTGAGCTTTTATCTCAACAAATTGTTTTAAACTTTTTAAACTTCTTTGAAATGAAACAAAACCATCCATTAATAATGATCGTTGTGCCTGATGTTCCGCTTCAATCTTAGTTTTTTGTTCAGTCAATTTTTTTAACAATAGTGCTTTCTCTTGATTTAATCGCTCTTGACGAACGACTTGCGTATTCGAGACGATACTATTAATGCATTGCTTTAAATCTTCAATATGACTATGACGGACTAAACCATCTTTATGCTTTTGTATTCCTTGTTGATAAAGTGTATTTGAAATTTGAAAGCACTGTGGTTGAAAACCTAAATATTGCTCACATTGCTCTAATACTCTTTTTTGAATTTGATCAACCTTAGATCGATCTTCCTTATCCACTTTACTCAAAATCAGAATAATATTTTTCTCTGCATATTGACCAAAAGATGTACGAACATCTTTTAAAAATTCAACCTCATTTGCTTCCAATTCACCTTGAAGCTGATGTACAAAAAGCACAACATCGGCCTTTTTAATACCCTTTAGTGCCTCTAAATTATCTGCTGCATTTGCATCTAATCCTGGTGTATCTAAGTAAATATATTGATCCGCTTCATAAGCACAGACTTCTGTAGTCTCACGAAAATCATTGGTTTTAAAAAATTCTTGCTCAATATGCTGAGTCAACATATTTAATAATGAACTTTTACCTGCATTCATCAACCCCCAAGTCACAATCACAGATTTTTCACTTCGCAAAGATTGATTGAGAAAATCTTGACTATATTTCCTTAAATCTTGGCTTTCTTTTAATAAATATGAAGCTGACATTTTATCTCCTAATACGCTACTTATTTAAACCAACTTTTAGGGTGGATTACCCAATTTAATAATGTGACTTCTCCCACGACTTGCATGATGGTTCCACATTTTTTACATCGCGGGAAACCTATAATCACATCACTTTTAGGTGCAAAAATCCCTGTTTTTTTACATTGAGGGCATTGCACGTTCATTGGTTTAGGCTTCCACATTATTATTTTATTCCTTACCGTTCTAAATATTCTTTCAATCCCACTTCTAACTCATTTTGTAAATGCGCTGGACTAATAATCGCCACATGCGGAATCCAAAATCGGATTAATGGCAACAACTGCATGTCATGATTAATTTTAGAAGAAACCAGCAACCCGCCATCATTTAACTCTTTTACTATTTGTTGCTCGGGCAATATCGATCGCTGCTTAAAATAAAATGCAACCGGACTATCAATAGATAAAATAATTTCCTGTTTATCCTGTCCAAACCAGATGCTGTCATCATCTTCTACAAGTTTTTCAATATTCTGATCTGGAATAAATTGTGAATATTCATGTGGAGAGCCCATCAGCCGAATATGGGAAATACGGTAAGTACGCAATTGGTCTTTTCGTACTGCTGCCAAATACCAACTACCATGATGATGGATTAGACGATAAGGCTGAACCAATCGAGGCTCCCCTTTATATACAAAACCAATTTGTCGCTGTTCTTGAATTGCTTTTCCAAGAACTTTAAAGAGTTCTTTAAACTCACTTACATCTTCAAAAGAGTAACCTTTAGCACAATAAATCTGTTGTGCTCGACTATCTAAAAGTTCACGTAGAAAAGACATATCCAATGACGGATACAAATGACTAATTCCTGATAGCTGTGCAAAATTGCGGATATCCTTCGGAGCAATTTTCCCTAAATAATTTAACTCCAGATAATATCTTTTATTTTCAACATCCTGCTGTATCGGCAAATAAGTAGTGAGGCGATCAAAATCTCTCGAAATCGTACGGGTACTTACCCCAAACTCTTCGGCGAGTTCTTTTATACTTAACTGATACCCCATATTTAACTTTGTTAAAATATTGGCCAATCTGTCAGCTAAACGCTCATGAATAGAATCATCACGTTGCATAGATTATCTCTAATTATTCAAAAGTAATACTTGATTTATATTTGAAATATAACACATTAAAAATACAAAAAGTTACACCAATTCACAAAAAAATAAGCTTCATTTTTCTTTAAATAGAGTTTAGTCGATCTAAATAACGCTCCAAATGCAACATGGCTACATAGTACTTTTTCAACTCAAATTTATTTATTTTTCCAAAAAGAAAAGCCCTAAAAATACGCTTTAATGCCTTCATCTTATGCTTATTGGTAAATGTATAAGGACATATTTTCATGTAAATTTCCTTTCAATATTGCTTTTAAACTTGATTTGCTTAAAGTAACTATTCAACTGAAAGATGAAGATAAGGCATGAAAATGACAGGAGATGTCATAAAGTTTATTATATTTCTTAATTTTCTTCTTTTTGAAATCGTTATTAAATAAAGGAGGTGGTGTCAACTTAACTGAAACTATAACTTACTAATATTTATTAAATTAATTACTCTACATTTTTATGCGTTAATTGATCCAAATAATCAGACCATGCTTGCATCATCACTGAACGCTCCTCCAAATACTTAGTACGGTTGTACGCTCGACCATGCATATCGCGAACCTGATGTGCAAGTTGTTGTTCTATACGTTCAATAGGAAATTTTAGAACTTCATCTAATAAAGTTCTTGCCGTAGCTCTAAAGCCATGCCCTGTTGTCTCACCATTTTCAAAACCATATTGTTTCAATCGTTTATTAATAGTTGATTCACTGATGGTTTTCGTTTTATCTCGCATAGACACAAAACAATATTCGGTATATCCAGTAATGCAATACAATTCTTGGAACAGCTTCAAGACTTGATCAGGCTTTGTTGCACAAAGATTTGAAATACAAAGCCCCCTAATTGAGCCAAATTTAAGGCGTAACTTGGGTAAGTGGTCGACCTAATTCCGTAAATCTGTTGAGGACTGCTACACGTGCATGAATTTCA
>NZ_VPEK01000055.1:0-8756 GCF_013417145.1 Acinetobacter sp. YH16044 | reverse complement strand
TTAACATAATACACGTTATACGAAATGCAATTTTTTATTCTATATAAATCATTGTCTTAGCGTCCACAAAAAAGCCCAATCACACCTGATTGGGCTTTTTCTTTGATTTATCACGTTCCACGCCTATTACTTGATCAATGTTTCACGACTTTGTTCATATCAGTTAAACAATCGTGGTTAATCATAGGGTCTAAAAAAACGGCTCCAAAAGCCTCTTTTTTCCGGTTCCTGTTCAACGTGCTCCGGCACTGGAATTCGCTTATTTTCTGTCTGCTCCGGAGTAGTCAATCCGTCATGTTTCGGTTCTGCTGTGTCCAGATCGGGATCTGTTTTGACCATGCTTGATTGTACTGGTTCTTGATCGGTAAACGTAGTCATATTAGGTTTTGGGGCTTCTAATAGGCGTTGCATCGTTTCAATTTGGTTTTGATAGAAAGATTCCCGATCTTTGGCATCATCAAGCTGATTTTTTAGCATGTCTATTTGTTGTCTAAGCAGTAAAACTTCTGCCGAATTTGGACTGTCTATTTTTACAGGTTCTTTTACATCCTGTTTTTTAACTGGTTCCCCAAAAACGCGTATGGCTTCTGCTAGATCAATCTTATTATCAGAATTTTTACTTAAAATTCCTTTCTTTATGTTGTTGTAAATTGTTTGTCTATTGATGTTGTACAGCTTGGAAAGTTCAAGAACTGTAAGGGTTTTCATGCTGTAAACCTATGCCTAAACTTGTCAAAATTGATTGTCTATTAGACTGTCTAATAGACAAATGATCAAGTCTATAATTTAGGCAGCTTTAAACCCGACTTTTTGAAGGTAAGGATGTAACTCTTCAAATTTAGTGGGGTCTTGAAGCATGTCAGCGATACGTAAAGCAAATTGCTGATAGCTCTCAGTACCTTCTGAATATCGTCCCATCTCTGGTAGTCCGGAAAGTTTATTAGCAAAAAAATGGCGTTGTTTATCGGTCATTTTTGAGAAGGCATCTAAAGTATTAGGATCTCTCTTGCTCTCGATATGCTCATGAGTTAATTTCTTTTGTTTAAAACTGAATGAAAAACCTGAAATTGAGCGTCCTTTTTTATGCTGTTCGTACTTCAGATTGATATCTGAAAACTCATTAATTTGGTCTATAGCAATATCAAGTACACGTCTCTTAAATGCTTCCATTCTGGTGTATTCGTTTACACCAATACCCAATTGGCTACGGAATTTATTTAATTCAAAAAGAGGGGTCTTCCCTATAGATTTCCACTGCATTAATAATTCGTACAGACGAACTGCATAGACGCTTTTAAATTCAGATGTTTTTCGTAGATGATAGCTTGTGAAATATTGTTCAAACCCATCTATTTTAGTGACATGTTCGATAACTACACGCGTTAATGTAACGAGAATTCGACCTTCACCTTTTCTATAGTTTGCATCTTGAATCCAACGACTTTTCGTTAGACTTCCATCTTCATTTGTAATTGTGAATTGTCGCTTAAATAGTGAGTCTTCTGCTTCAATTAAAGCTAAATAAGCAGCATCTGGAGAAACATTAAAAGCTTTCGCATATCTAATGGCACTTAGTTCTAATGGTTCATCAGTTGATAAACCTTGTCCTGTTTCTCGAGCATCTACAATAGCAAGCTGTAAAAGACGAGTTTCACTTAAGGTTAGAGTCTGTAAGGCTTGAACAAGTTTATTTGATTTTACGACTAAGTCTGTCATGTTGTTCTATATAGCAACGGTTTTATTATGTTGCTATAACAACATAATAAAAATCTGTTGTCAAATACCGAGGAAACGTTGCTATATAACCGAGGAAACGTTGCTATATAACCGAGGAAACGTTGCTATATAACCGAGGAAACGTTGCTATATAACCGAGGAAACCCTTTTGTATAACCGCTTTCAGCTTATCTAAAAACATTTAAAAACATTAAAAATAATTAAAAGCCTTTCAAATGAAAAATTGCCCTATGTTTTCGCTACGCTCAAACTCTATTGAATCTCGCTTTCGCTCGATTCGAGGGGCAATTTTTGGCTCAGAATTTCGTGACTTTAAAAAAGCAAAAGCACGAATGAATTCGCTACGCTCATAAGTTCTTTATGCTCGCTTCGCTCGGTCTAGACATCATTTTTCTGCAAGTGATTTACTGTTTTTAAGATTTTTATACTAAAAAATTGTTTTCCAGAGAGTCTAGGCGCGACTTTTCAATGTTCGCTCGTAGACACTCGCTCTGAAATTGCGATTAGATGCAAAAAATAGGGGGTATGCGCGATTTTTCACTGATTACTATGATGAATCTATGTCGATGAGGAAAACGTGCTTAAAATGCAAATGATGAGCTTTTAGGAAAAGGTAAGGCGGCCTCCTAAGGAGACCGCCTTGTGTTTTGATTTGCCGTGTTCAAATTCACGAAACTAACGCGCTTAACGCTAATCATTTATTGAGTTCGCGACTAGAACGAACTCGCAGTTATCAACTTACGACATCTTCACTGTTTCCAGTGGAAGCGACTCTCATGGATCCTCCATCAAGACTAAGCAGGCCCTGACTTCTACACATCACAAAGTACACACTTCAAATTGTGTTTTAGTTCCACAATCACGATTTTATATAACATCATCCCACTAGCAGCATGCTGCATCATCGCAAAAATCAGTCAGCAGCAGATCCGTCTCCGGAACAACTGGGTGATTTCAAAGCGCAAACTTCAACGTAACCAACGCTTTTTTCTTATCTTAGTGAATACTCATGAAATATTATTCATCCGACCGCTACTTCAGGATGTTTAACGTCTATTCACTTTCTCCCGTGCCAAACAGGCTTGCCGCATTTCATAGCTGCCGAGGTTGCCACACCTCTCCCCTGACAAACTTTGTTTTCTCAGTCCGGTTATGCACCGTATTGCCTTTCGTTCACCCACCCCTTACGTTTTTATTCGCTCGAAGTGACCTAATTAATCTGTAAATAAAACCAAATTAAATCTATTCAGCAACTCTCCCTCTCTCATTAATAAAACCTTATAGCACTCTCGCGGAGTGTTTTCGGTCCCAAAGCCTATATCAAGGAGCCACCTTATATAATCATTGACTTGAGAGATTCCCACTTTAGCGTTAACAGTCTTTGTCTATTTCTAGTGAAATAGACGGTCAGTACGCTTATCCGTTCAACCTGATATCAGCTATTCCCTTTTTTTGAGGTAAGAGTTCCGAAAACCCTCATTATTAACCGATATTAAACTTCATTACGGGTAAAGCACTTAACCTACGCAAAGCAACATGCTTGATCCAATCTCTTGAATCTCCTTAGTGTCACTGTTACAGGCTTGAGCTATCCATAGATCTCAATAACTAATCAAATATGTCATCACGACAAATCAATTTGGTTAATCATTGAGTACCGAGCAGTCCAGATTTCTCCTCGTGCCCCTAGTACCTCGCGATACTCTCATAAGCCCACCTGTGCGCAACGCATACCACCCTGTTAAGGAATTGAAGCGGTAAACGTGTGTTCCTAACGCATCTATCATTCCATGAAGATACTCACACTCTCTGTTAAGCAGGGTTTGCCCTTGTCACCAAGGATCCCGTTTCAGTGTCGCCCAACTGTTTTTTGTTTCTCAATGTCATTTCATAGACATCTTGGAGTGGGTCAAAGAACAGAATCTCACTGTCCAGTGCCCTTCGCAGCCGCACCAACGCCCTTTCGGAAGTATGCAGCTACACGGTCTTTAGCATGTGGTGGCTGCCACATGCACACGAACCGAAAAAACAAAGCTTAGAAAGTTTCGCTCACTGCACGATTAACACAGGAAAGCTCATTTCATATTTTGGCAATGCCATCATCGCCGGCTTTTTTAAAGTTGGCAAATTTTCAGATGTTTTCGCGCCCGCCAATTTCAGGAACTCTTATTTATATTTCTGCCATTAAACAGCTAGTTAGAATGAAATTTACTCAAAAATAGTCAATAAAAAATATATGTTTCAAAGGGGTACTTTTATAGTTATGGCAAAGATTTTTTTAATGTATAAAAAACAACAAGTTAAAAATTGAAATTGTATGAAAAATAACCAATTGTTTTTTATTTCTTTATTTTCAAATATATAAAGAGCATGGATCATTTTCTTAATGATTCAATATCTAAAAATAAAAGTCTTTTTTTAACGTTTTATTATGTTAAAACCCAATAGTTTCTTAAACATTAAGTTCTTTATAATCAACAGTTTACATTGAGTTTTTGAGCTGTTAGATTGATGCTTTTCAGGGTGACTAAGATGTCTTTTAGTAATAACCAAAAACTGATCGGAGGAGATGAAAAAATGTTCATTATCGGTCTGATTGATAACTTTTTCTATCGCGTGATCGGAGTAGATTCTCGTCCAAAATTTTGGGGAAATAACTTTGAATTTTATGAAAAAGCTATGTCAATCTCTGTGTCATCTAGTAAGCGTGATATCGATAGCTTATTTATAAGGTTCGGCACGCTTTGGAATTCTGAAAATAAAAAAGAAATCGTTATCGAACAGATGGATTTTCGAAAAGAGTTATGTCATCTGGATGTATCTATTAAATTACTATTAATTCTCTGTGAAATAGCTGAAAAATTCAGTTATCAGACGATTAGATTTCTTAAGCCCAGCTGGGTCTTAGTTGGTGAATACATATGCTTTAAGTTTGGATTTTCATCAAATAATGAGATAGATCCTAAAAAATTAAAATTGAGATTGAAAAAATATCTATCTGAGAAAGCTTAGGATGGTGATAGTCACTATGAGAGTTAATTTCGTATAAGAGATTTTATGTTAAGCAGATGCCTGAAAAGCCCATGAATTGGGCCTTTCGTATAAACTCCATCATGTTAAATGAGCGGTTTCTATACTCCCGCACAAGCAAATGCAAATGCTATAACACAAAACTGTAGAATCATTAAGGGTGGGAAAAAGACATGAGTGATGGTCCATAAGCAGGCGATAGGAGTAACTATCCATCTCCCTCCTTTACCAGATGCAGTAATAATAATAAAAATAATTATTTGATAAATAATTACTCCGACACTAAGAATTACCATTTTTTTTCAAATATAGAAATTTTATCTGAATTATAAGAAAAAATTTTTTAATATCAAATACTAGGCGTCTTACATTTGTCAAAATTTAATCAGTATCATCTTTTTAGTAGTTTTTCGAAAAAATTAGTTTTTTTCAGATATAAGTTTTAACAATGATTGATTATTACCAATTTCTGAATGGATCTAATCAGGCTTCTAGTCAAGAAAGGTTTTGTTGCACAAATATCTAAAAATATGATTTTATTATATTTATTTTTCATTAAAATTTTCACAACCCCCTTAAAGATCAGTATCTTGCAAAATATTTATGCAACAACGCCAACAAAAGAAGAATTGAAAGGAAAAAGGCTTATTCAGTCAAAGACACCAAAAGCATATAAGACTAAGTAAGCCCAAAAGATAAGAACAATTAAAATTGATTTACATGATTAGGTTTAATAGCATTCAAGTTGTGGTCTCGATGCAACTAATACTTTTGATATTTCTGCTCCTGTTTCAGCTTCTGATGCTACTTCGGGTATTAACAGCCAAATATCAGTTAAAGTAACTTTCGCACTTCCTATATAAGCGCAACTTTCAGATGTTGGTAGACCTCGGCTAACTATTTGTGAGTTTTTTATAATAGGACTATCGATATTATCGACCATTACTCCAAAGTCTAGCAGGTCTTCGATTGCAGTATCCTCTGTACTGAATTCAAGAAATAATTTTTTCTGATCATTTATTGAGTCATAGCTATAGTTATATTTAACATCTATAGGTCTATTAGCTTTGTAAGTCTTTATTAGAGCTGGTGGAAAATAAGGATCTGCTTGAGCTTTTTTTACATTTTCAAGTATGAAAACTTCAGCAGAGACATTATATGTAGTAGTTGCCAACAAAATTAATAAACTGGTTTTCAGAGTACGAGCTATTTTCACTATATTTAACCTTATGTTTTAATTACACACAGTATTTAGTCTGGAACTGATTTTGAGTTAGTTTATTTTTACTATTCAATATTTCAGCATATTTAGTTGTGTTCATATTTTTCAATCTACTATTTAATCCTCTTGTTATAGACAAAGGCATCGTATTCTCACGATATCCACCACGAGGCTTAGATGCCCTTAAAGAGGAGTACATTTGGAATTCACCTAAACAATGTTTTTGATTAACTTTGGTTGAATTAGGAGAGTTTATGGCTGTAAATTTTTGATTTGAATAAACATATTTGTATACGTTAGTTTTATATTCAGAATTGGAACAATTAAAGAAAATTTTATTTTCTTGTTCTTTGGATTCACAGCTAAAACCATCACTAATTAGATGTTCAGGAATATTGCTTAAATTAGTATCTATTTCTTTAGCCTGATAGTTGAAATTAATAGTTTGAATAATTGGCGCAGGATAGTAAGGGCTTGCTAAAGATACGACCACATATTCATTAGAAAGTTTATAAATATCAGGCATAATTCCTGGGCTAATATTTAATTTTTTTATATTTCCATCGTTGGAGAGAACCAATCCCTCTTCACTTTCTTGGAAGTATTTATTCCCACCTAGTTCAAAACCATATTCTGAGTTTTTTAATTGAATTGCATAAATATGAGATGTAAAGAGAGTAAGTAAAGTAAAGCTTATAAATTTCTTCATCTTGATCCTAATTTATTGGACAGTAATGTATAAACTAGGAATACTAATTAGTAATTGATTGAATTAAAATATTTTTTTTAATTTTTTGTGATGGGTACAATTTTATCATTTTTTAATACACGATGGCTTTGTTGCACAAATACCTAACATTATGATTTTATTATATTTATTTTTATTAAAATTTTAAAAAACCTCTTAAAAATCAGTGCTTTGAAAAATATTTATGCAACAAAGCCGACCATAAATATCATGTCTAAAACTACTACTACCTCAAATTGATGAGAATTATATACTTAACTTATTTGAAAGTAATTTTTAATTTTTCCTAAAATTAATATAATACACCTTATGCGAAGTCAAAAATGGGAGCTTAAGCTCCCATTTTTACTGATGATTTTTTAATTCTTTGAGCATAGCATCCCGCAAAATTTCATTCATTCGTGTTTGATAGCCTTTGCCTTGAGCTTTAAACCATGCAAGTACATCAGCATCTAAACGAATGGAAGTTTGTTGCTTCACTGGGCGATAGAATTGATTATGGCGTACAGCATTGCTCCAGTCGGTAATTTCAGGCATATCTGAGAGATATAGCTGATCGTCAGGAACCGTTCCCTTAGCAAGCAAGCGTTGAATTTCAGCATCTTGCTTGTCGCTGAATTTTTCATTCAGTTCTTTGCGTGAGTATCTAACCATGCTCATATCTATCTCGCTCCGCTTTGGTGACTTGTCTTGCACTAATGATTCGTATGATTTCACAGTCGTCTTCATCAAAGATGGTGTGAGCTACTAAGAGCATTAGTACGCCTTTTACTTTTCCAATGGTTTGCCAACGTTCTTCACCATCGGTATGTCTGTCTTGGATTGAGATCCTTAATGGATCATCAAAAACAAGGCTTGCTGTTTCGAAAGAGACATCGTGCTTTTTCTGATTCTTTCGATTCTTTGCCTCATCCCATTCGAAATACTGTTCCATAAAAAACATTCAAATTTGTATATACAATAATGTATCACATAATTGTATCACTCAAGTTGAATAGAGTTTTTTTGGTCAATTTTATTGGCTGAAAGTGACAAATCTGTTCAATAAAAAGCCGACTTGTTTCAAAGTCGGCTTTTTGGTGTTTTTTTGGATTATGTAAAATTTACAAATTATTGATTTAATTAAAATAATAAAGATTTATTTCGTATAACGCCCATTATGTTAAATATAGGGTTATTAGTTAATCTGTTATTCCAAGTAGGACTAGTAAGTACTACAGCTTAACATCCCAGCTATATTGTAGCAGTTAGTAGTTTTAGGAGTTGCTTGTTTGATTGTATTATTTATATCTTCCCAAGCTCTTCTATTAGCTTCTTGTTGCATCAAATGTAGTTGCACTTGTTCATTACTTGCAGGAGTTAGGATCCCACTTGTTTGGTTTCCTTGTTTATCGAAACAATACAATGTATCAGGATCATTAAGTTTGTATTGGTATTTCGGGCAATTTGGCGGTATGTAATATACTTTTCCATTATGAGGCGCTGTTTGATATCCAGTTGTCGAGCAAGCTACTACTGTGAATATTATTGGTAAGATCAAAAGTATATTTTTCATTTTAAATAAAATTTATGCATAAAAAAGTAAGTATAATTTTTTTACATAAAAAAATAAATATAATATATTAGTCCTATACATATTTAAAAATATTTATAGGAACTACAGTATGAGATTTTATGTAATAATTTTAGGAGGTTTTCTAACTTTAATTACATGTGTAGCAAATGCAGAGATGTATAAACTATATATAAAAAGAGATGATAGTAATCTATATATTGATACAACAGCGAATATAGTTATCAAAACAAAATATTGTTATGAATATACATATGGAGATGAAGCCATCTTGAGTTATGAGAAATCTTCGTACTCTAATAAATTAATTTTTAAAAATGGAAAGTCATGTGATATAGATTGGATTGCAAAAATTCAATAGTTTCAAACTAACCGATATCTAACTCTGGAAATATTTTTACCTAAGAAAGGCTAATTTAATAATTTCTAAACTTAACATAATACAC
>NZ_VPEK01000054.1:0-8798 GCF_013417145.1 Acinetobacter sp. YH16044 | reverse complement strand
CTAAAATTAACATAATACACGTTATACGAAATGCTTTATAATTATCCTTAGAAATCAATGATGTAGTTTCTAGTTGATAGCCCACCTTCCCCAAGGTGGGTTTTTTTTATGATTTTTCACGTTCCACGCCTACTATTTAATCAATGTTTCACACTTTTGATTAGCTCAATTGAATAATCAGGATGCCTGGTCTTTTTCTTTTTGGCGTTCATCCAGCTCTTTCTTCAGTGCCTTTTTATCCTGGTACGATGCAATTAGCATAATCGGGATCAGCAGCGGAGCCACAATAATGCCCAGGGCAATGTCTTTCAGTTTCGGCATGATTTCTCTCCCTAGATTGCTCAGTCATGATCAAAAACAGCATTTAGCACACGGCCAAATAATCCACGTTTTTTGTGTTGTGGCACTGCCACATTTTGCAACGTGGCATGCTGTAGCGTTTGGGTGTGGTATGCCGTAGTTTCTTGCTGTGGCACTGCCACATTTTCTGCAATATTTAATTCATTATTCTTTTTATTATCATTGTCTTGTTGTGTTGTCGCATGCTGTGGTAGATCGGTGTCGCATGCCGTAGCATCTTGTTGTGGTGCTGCTGTGGCAGGTGCAACACTTTTCAGCTCAATGAGTGTTTGCATACGGTCAATTTGTTGCATTAACCGTTCTTCACGTTCTTGGTATTTTTTGACTTCATTTTCTAAATGGGCAATAAGTTTTTTTGTAGATTCATCACCTTCTTGCTTAGATGATTCAATTTTTTGAGATGTTTGCTCAGGTTCTCCAAAGCATCGGATGACCTCTGCTAGATCGAATTGTCCATCACTGGAGCGTGATAAACGTCCATTACGTACAGCTCTGTAAATGGTTGATCTATCCACATGAAATTTTTTAGATACTTCACTTAGTGATAACTTAGCCATTTACGGTGTCCTTTTTATTTGATGGCATATATCCCACTTTTTTTAGGTATGGGTATAGTTCTTTTATTCGGTCAGGGTCTTGCAGCATCTCAGCAATACGAACAGCAAATTGCGGATAGCTTTCAGTTCCCTGGGAATAACGACCCATTTCAGGAAGTTCAGAAAGTTTATTTGCAAACATATGGCGTTGTGCATCAGTCATCTTCGTAAAGAGATCTAACGTATTCGGATCTCTTTCTATCGGTGGGTTGTCCTTCTTTTTCTGTTTAAAAGTAAAAGAGAATCCTGAAATTGATCGACCTCTTTTGTGTTGCTCATACTTCACAGTGATATCTGTATGTTCGTTAATTTGTTTAATAGCAAGCTCAAGTACACTAGTTTTAAAGCGTTCCATACGCTTGTACTCTGTATCGAGTACGCCAATTCTTTGACGGAAATCACTTAGCTCTATAACAGGAGTAGAGCCAGTACTTCTCCAAGCAATTAATAATTCATATAAGCGAACAGCATAAGCACTGCTGAGATTACTAACTTGTTGCAATTCGTATTTAGTGAAATGCTCTTCTAAGCGTGTAATTAAGGGAACTATGGCAGGGGCAAAGATAAGTTTAACTACTGCTTCATTATCTACATATCCAATTTCACTAACCCAACGGGATCTATAGTTCTCAATATTCCCTCGTTCATTTATTTTTTGATAGCTAAATTGTCTTGCAAATAAATCATTACAGGCATCTTTTAATGCTTGATAAGCCGTATTGCGATGTACGCCAAATTGATTGATATAACCTTCTGCATGTACTTCAAGGGGATCATTAGCATTAATACCTTTCCCGCTTTCTCTTGCCTCAACAATGGCCAATAAAATTAAACGTTGTTCTACTAAATCTAAGTTATAGCTTGCATTAATTAAGGCATTGTCTTTTACAACTAATTCTCTCATGAAGCACCAGTATTATTTATTATGCTATGACACAATAATTAATTTTAGTGCTATAAGCAAGGTAAACGGTGTCATATTGCAAGGTAAACGGTGTCATATTGCAAGGTAAACGGTGTCATATTGCAAGGTAAACGGTGTCATATAGCCTTTGAAAGTATTGCCAATAAAGGCTTTCAGCGTGTCTAAAAGTATTTAAAAACTTTAAAATAATTAAAAGCCCAGGCAAGGAAAAATTGCCCTTGGTTTTCGCTGCGCTCAAACTCTATTGAATCTCGCTTTCGCTCGATTCGTTGGGGCAATTTTTTGGCTCATTGGGTTGTGACTTTAAAAAAAAGCAAAAGCAGCTCGGAATTCGCTTCGCTCATGAGCTTTTTACTCGCTTCGCTCGACATAAAGCCATCGTAATCAGTTCGCACCCATTCGGGATGCTCTGATTCTGAGTTCTTGATACACAGGGGAGCCTGTAATCAGGGAAAAACAGGTGAAAAAATTTAGATCCCTGTAGTTCGCTCGTAGACACTCGCTAAATGCTCTCATTTGCGATTTAAGAGTTTTTTCTTAACTCAACTATAAATCTACTGTGGTTTAGCAAAACATCGCTAAAAACCCTATTTTTTTGCGTTTAAACAGCATTCACCAAGGTCGGTAATCGTTGTTATTTTCATTTTCTGGTTTTTTAGGCTCATTTTTCTGCTGTTTTTCCAATTCTTGGCGTTTTAAAAATGCCAAATGTTCTCGTTCGTGTCTTTCTTGTTCATAGCGTTGTTCTTTTTGCTCTCGTTCTTTACGTAATTGCTCTCTAAATTCACTTTCTCTGCGATCATTTTCAATTCTTCGTTGGCGATCTACTTCCGCTTGGCGTACTTGCTGCATTCTTTCTTGTTCAATTTTGAGATCATCTGCCCGTTTTGCTTTAAGGAGGGGACTCATATCATCATTAAAATCATGTAGGGTATCGAATGAATGAACGTACTCTCGTTTTAGCTTCTGCCAAAACGTGGGTTTTATCGTTGGTCGTTCAATCCCATTATTTTCCAGTATCTCTGAGCATTGACCTAAGCGTTGGACGACATTCTCAATATCGTATTCTTTAGCAAGTTGTTCGACCTCGGTTGCGTATTCTCTCCAGTTCTCATTTTTTGCCTGTTCTACTGATTTTTCAGTCGCATAAAAATCAGGTTTTTTTATATCTCTGTAAGTATGATGATAAGAGTCATAAAACAAATTATTGCTATGTAGGTAAAAATCGCTTTTGTTTTCTGCTAACCATCGTTTTGTCTTGGTGAGATTTGATTCAATCTGCTTTTGATTATCAGCAGCATTGCTTTGAATGGTGTAAAACTGATTGGCAAATTCTGCATAAATATCTTGGCACCGGATGAAGTCATCATATGCGTTGTCGATCTGTTGAACCTGTTGTTCTTGCAGGCGTTCTTCTTCTAGGTTGAGATTTACTAATTCTGCTAAAAGCTCTTTTTCTTCTGCTTCGGTTAACTGAAGTTCGTTTTCCAGCTGGGTAATCTGATCTTCTAATCGACTTGGAACAATAATTTCTTGATCAAGGCCCTTGATGATCTGTTGGTATTCTCGTGCAGCATCTAAATTTTTGGCTTTGATTGCATCATTTTCAAGTGCAATTCTTGGCAGCACAATTTCAGTGTTACGTTCTTCAAGCGGTCTTTTTTGTTCCTCGTCATATTGTCTGCGAAGTGCTGTAGCTTCATGCCCTTCATGATGAGTGGGTTCAAGAAAGTCTAAGCCCTGATCCTTGTAACTCCGGTGGTCGATGCGTTCGTCTAGTCCGGCATTTTCCAATACTGTGTTTACAACATTGGCAAAAGTTGCTCGGCTGTCCTTCAGGATCTCGGGACCATGGTCGTTGAAGATTCTTTGTTTCTTTCCTAATTCGCCTTTTTCATTGATGAGTCTGGTCGTGAACATCATGTGTACGTGATAGTTTTTATTATTGGTTTCATCGTTATGTTCATGTGGTGCATGGATGCAGGCATCGACAATAACATTGTGCTTGTTCACAAAGTCTCGGCAAAAGTCATCAACGATTTTTATGCGTTCTGCATCTGTTAATTCATGTGGTAAAGCACAGATATATTCTTTGGCGAGTCGTGCATTGGCTTTCATTGAGCCATTGGCATTGAATTCTTTTTTTTCTACTGTATTCCAAAGTGTTTGACGGTCTAAAAGTTTTGTATTGGTATGTTCTGGTGCATAAATATTTTTGTATTCAAGTCCCTTTTTTTTAGTGTAGTCCTGAGTCTTTCCAAAAGTCAGATCCTCTAATTTTTCACAGGCACGATAAGCAGCACAAGCAACGGCTGAACGTCCGTCACTTCGTGAGATGTTGCTTTCATTCAAATGAAAAATTGCCACTTTAAAAACCTAAATTTCTGCATACCGTGGTTTTGATTTTTGCAACTTTGAAAAAGTTGCTGACCATGCTAAAGCGAGGTCATGGGGTACAGGGGTTTCCCCTGTCGCAACGTCCACTTTTGAATGAAATGATAAAAGTGGGTAAGTGCGCCCTTCATTTCATTCCGGGAAAACTCCGCTTCGCTACGTTTGATATTGCTCGCTTTGTTTTTTGACTCTATGATGATGTTTGATTATTGATCATCACGGTTTAATACTATGTCAGATATTCAAGAAAAGAAAGATGCAGTTTTAAAGAAGCTCACTAAAGCACAGCAGAAGAAGTTATCTCTACAAGAGCAAATTGAGTATTTGAAAAAAGAACAAGAGCAGATCTTAGAACAGGCAAAACAGAAACAGAATGAGCTTAAACTTAAGCAGCAAAAACTTTTAAGTGAAGCCAAAGCTCAAGAACGGAAAAATGAAACTAGACGGAAAATTTTGCTTGGCGCTTGGGTTTTGAATAAATTTAAGAATGATGAATCTTTTAAACATCAATGGGCTGATTTTGAGCAGTTTTTAAGTGCGGAAAGTAAGACAGAAGAAAATAGACAGAAAGATAAAGAGCTTTTTAATGATCTTTTTAAGGGATAAGTTCTAAATTTCATATAAGAGATTTTATGTTAAATAAAGGTTAACTACTATGAAATGCTAATGTTTGTATTACAGGAGAGGTAGCTCAATTTGTTTGAACAACTAAAAGCTTATTTAAAGTTGAAATTGGCGTAAAATATATAAAACACTCACTTTGTTGAACTGGTATTTTAAGAATGCGAGATGGTATTTACTTCCTTGAATTTCAAGATAATTTTAATGATTTTGGTAATGGAGTTTTTGTAGTACAAAATAATATAATAAATGGTGGAAACTATGCATTTTCCTTTCAAGGTGAAATCATTAATCAAAAATCGAAAGTTATTATAAAACAACATGATAATAGTATAGAAAAAGCTATAAATGAAACTTTAAATGTATCTATTAAAAAGACGAATTATGATTATGAATTATTAGGGAGTATTACTAATAGACCTAATTTAGTCGTTTATATAAAAGCAAAATTTATAGGTGACTTATTTCTAAAATTAACATAATACACGTTATGCGAAGTCAAAAATGGGAGCTCTAAGCTCCCATTTTTAGTCTTTAATGCGCTTTTTCGCTTCGTCATAAACTATGCTGTCAGCTCGTTTCCCAACCGTAATGAGCAAGATAACTACCTGATCATCTTTAACTTGATAAACTAGTCGGACTCCAGCCTTTAATAATTTAATTTTGTAGCAACCTGCAAGATCACCTCTAAGCATATTCTTTGGAATATGTGGCTGCTCTATGACCTTGGCAAGTTTTTTCTTAAATTGATCTCTTATAGCACTAGGAAGCTTTTCCCATTCAGCTGTGAAGTCCTTATGACGTAAAAGCTTATAAGTCATCTAAAGTAATTTCCTCAAACATTTCTTTAGGATCATTAATACGTTTACGAACAATCGCTAATAGCTCGGTATCCTCTTCTGAGAGTAAGGCTTTTTGTACAGGGAGTTTCCCAGTCGCTGCAATGTATTCAAGGACATTTGTAAAAAACTCAGTAGGTGCAATACCTTGTTCTCTTAGAACTGAATAAGATTTTTCTTTAAGGGCTTCATCGACCCTGAAGTTAACAGTAGCCATTATTTTTCCCATTTATTGAATGCATAGGAATATTGTAATGCAAGTTGCATTACGTGGCTAGTTCGTATAATCCGTATTATGTTAATTTCAGAGAAACTATTACAAATAGAATATTACTTTTATATTCTCAAATGAGCCGCTATCTTTCTTAAAAAATACTATAAATAACTGTTATTACTGATTATTATTTTTTAAATCAGGGCGAATTTTATAAATATTATTTTGGAGTTCAAAAATATGACTGAGAGCTTTTCCTATCAGTAAGATATTTTCTCTATTTTCTAGTGATGGATCTGATTGAATCTTACTAGGAATACTGTCTAATAATATTGCAGCTTGATACAAATCATCATTTATTTTTTTTAATTGATCCATTTTTCTCTTCTATATATGTTGGTAAGGATCCCAATCATATTACATTGAGATCCTGATTTATTAGGCCGTGGTATATCTTGTTGTAGCTTCTCTAGTTTCTGAACTAAAAAGGTTTAATAATCTATCCGATGATGGTACAGGAAGATTTGGTGGATTCCAATCACCTGTAGTGATGCATGTATTTAAAGAGTTTCCACACTCTGACATTCCACCGCTACCAGCAGACCCATAGACATCAATACAGTCTGCATAATATTCTGCACACATCACAATTCTTTCGTTAAATAATATGAAGGCGTTGTAGGATCATATGCAAGAGCAAGACTACTAGTTATTATTGTACTAATTAGAACTATTTTTTTTAAGAACATAAGAAAATTGCAAAAGTGCATATTCTAAAAGCGGACATTTTTACTTTGGAGAAACCGGACATTTCTACTTTGGGCTTACATCTAAGTTTCGTATAACCGCCATTATGTTAAATAACTTTTAGAAGCTTTAGTACAAGCTTGACAGATTGTCTTATCATTATAAAATAACCTTATTCAAATCATCCTCCCAAGAGTAACGCCAATGAAGTAAGTCATTTTCTCATCATTATTTTTAAACTTTTGATGTGCAAAATAGATTCTACTTGTGGCTATATATTCTTGGTCTCTACTTTATATCCTAAATAATATATTGTTTTTTATAAGTTAATCTTCACTATTTTGCATATCCTCTACATGAGGAATTTTTTATGCAACATGCATGTATTGCTTCAAACTTAAATTTAGAATTTTCTACACAGAAAATGTTTGATCAGCTAAACATTACGCTTTTATCAGGACAGGTTTCTGCATTAATTGGACGTAATGGTTTAGGTAAATCCCTATTGTTCAGAATATTAGATCAAAGCCAAGCTTTAGATATTCATTATAGTGGTCAAGTTTCATGGAATATCCAACATGATTATTTGGCACAATTAGAACGCCTTAATGCTGAAAATATTGCACAAGCATTAGAGGTAGATCATTTACATCATGCTTTTCGGCGTATAGAGAACAATACAGCTAGTTTTGATGATTATGAGTTAGTTGAAAATACCTGGGATTTACCACAAAAATGGCAAAATATACTTGAAAATGCTGACTTACCTACGGATTTGAACTTTCCAACAGAAAAACTGAGTGAAGGACAAAAAACAAAGCTGGCTTTATGTCGTTTGTTTTTAAAAAAGGATCACTATCTACTTTTAGATGAACCAAGCAACCATTTAGACTCAACATCTAGACAATGGTTAATTGAGAGTATTTTGGCACACCCTAGTGGTGTATGCCTGATTAGTCATGATCGCCAATTACTCAATCAAGTCCAACATATTTATGCTTTAACTGAATTAGGCTTACAACACTACAAAGGTAATTATGAGCATTACATTCAACAGCATCAGCTACACATGGATGCATTAACTCAGTCTATTAATAATGAGAAAAAAGAATTAAAGCAGTTAAAACAACGGCAACATGATAGCTTAATGAAAGCGAATAAACGTCAATCTAAAGGCAATGAACTTCGTGATTCTAATTCTCAAGCAAAGATTTTTCTAGATTTCAAAAAGGAAAATGCTGGACAAAGCTTAGGTAAGCTACGTGCCCAACAAACTCGACAAACTGATGATTTGAAAAATAGTCTGATTAATAGGCAGACCATTGTAGAAAAAATCAAAGCTCAGAAGTTTGAATTCCACTTACAGAGTACGAAGCAAGGAGAGATTTTAAGAATTCATGATTTAAAGCTACCCCATACAGCAACAAATAAAATTAATTTTGCATTGAAAGCTGGCGAAAAAATCCATCTTAAAGGTGCTAATGGAATTGGTAAATCAACCTTATTGAAATTGATTTCTACCCATCAACGTGATGATATTTTCTTTAGTGGAACATGTTTGTATTTAGATCAAAACTTTAGTTTATTAAATAATGATTTATCCGTAATCGAAAACCTTGCACTTTATAACTCCAATCTTACTGAAGTTGAGTGGAGAAATTTGTTAGGTCAGTTACGTATTCGTCGTGAAAAAGCTTTATTAAAACTATCAGAACTGAGTGGTGGTGAAAAATTGAAAGTCGCATTATTAGCAATGAGTCACTATCCTGATGGTATTGATTTATTATTGCTTGATGAACCAGAAAATCATTTAGATATTGAGTCTAGAGAGCTTCTATCGCAGGCTATTAGCCAATATCAGGGCGCTGTAATTTTAGTTTCACATGATCATTTTTTTGTTGAACAGTGTGAAATATCTGAAGAGTATTTAATTGAGTAAAATGACATTTTCAAATATATAGATTTATTAGTTCTACTAAAATTAACATAATACACGTTATACGAAATGCTTTATAATTATCCTTAGAAATCAATGATGTAGTTTCTAGTTGATAGCCCACCTTCCCCAAGGTGGGTTTTTTTTATGATTTTTCACGTTCCAC
>NZ_VPEK01000053.1:0-9445 GCF_013417145.1 Acinetobacter sp. YH16044 | reverse complement strand
CAGCGTTCAATCTGAGCCATGATCAAACTCTTCAGTTTAAAATCAATAGTACATATAGTGTACCAATCTTGGCTCATCAATTACTGACAAAAATTTGCTCAAATAAACTTCGAGTAATTCCTACCATCAATCAATGAAAATAATTTCGATCAATCAATCAGTAAAAATCCACACAAGTTGTTCTTCATAATCTCTTAATGATCTTTCTAACATCTCGTCAATGCTAGAAGCTGGACTTCGATAAACTCAACAACTCAACGCTTCGCGTTTCGTTCGTTTCCGTCTATCTCGTCGGTATGGTGCTCATTATAGGGCAATTTCTTACACGTGCAAGTGCTTTTCACTCACAAAGAACATGAGTGTTTCATTTTTATGCACCATTATGGTTCAAAAAACACACTTTATTCACATAAATACATGATATTTATTACAAATATCATGTAAAATATTTTTCCTATTTTGTGTGCTTAGTTTTTTACAGGTGCTGCTTTAATCACCACACTCTGTATAACCACTGGGTTTACAGGGACATTTTGGTGCATTCCATAGTTCGCAGTTGGAACTTTTACGATTTTATCGACGATATCCATCCCTTTAGTGACCTTACCAAAAACAGCATATCCCGCATTCATTGCACTTTTATTGAGAAAGTCATTGTCTGCAACATTAATAAAGAACTGACTACTTGCTGAATCAGGATGATTCATCCGTGCCATTGCCAATGTGCCGCGCTTATTGCTCAAGCCATTACTTGATTCATTCTTAATAGCCGCTTTTGTTGGCTTCTCCTGCATTTTGACATCCATGCCCCCACCCTGAACCATAAATCCAGGAATCACGCGATGAAAGATCGTGCCGTTATAAAATTTTTCTTTTGCATAGCTTTCAAAGTTTTTAGCTGAGATAGGTGCCTTGTCATTGAATAGCTCAATTTCAATATTGCCTTGAGAGGTTTTCATTTCGACAATAGTATTGGCAGCAAAACTGCTTAAGCTCACACAGCCAAGTGCTGCGGTAAATAAAATCTGTTTTAACATTTGCTAACTCTTCTGGTTGATCTCGTACTTGTTATTGACTGTATATTAGTCTTTGATGATTAAAAAGTAATTATTCTGCCATTATTAAAACGAGAACAATGATGACGCAAATAATACCGTCGGACACTGCATTGACACATTTACCGCCTTGGCAACTGCGTGGCGATGCTTTTATTTTGAATTATTGGATCTCTCCGAGTTTTATCCAACAAGCGCAGATGTTCCGTTTAGCGACATCGCCTTTAGGTCGTGTGGTTCAGGTGTTATTGGTCCGATACCATGATTCACCTGTGGGCCCTTATGACGAATTGCTAATTTTAGATCACCCTTTATGGAGTAAGAAAAGGTTAAGTTCGATTCCTAAGATTTATGTTTCGACAGATATCTCTGTCATTCATGGTCAAAAACTCTGGGGTATTCCTAAAGAGTTGGCAAAGTTTGAATGGCAACAACATGACAATGAAGTGGTCTGTACTATAGAAGTTGAACAACACAAAATGCAGATCCGTTTAAAAAAATCACGTTCACAGCGTTCTTTCTATATTAATAGTCATCATATCCCTGCAGCGATGTTGCAAATCAGACAAGCGTGGGAAGGTAAGCGTTATCAATTTTCACCGAAGTTTCGTGGACGGCTCTCTAAACTGAAACAGGTAGAATGGCACAACACGCAGGAGATCTTTCCAAATTTTGCCGAAGCACGATTATTGCAAAGCTTTTATGTCCCAGAATTTAGCCTCGTATTTCCTGCTGCAAAAATCCAAGATAAATAACCCAATAAATAAAAACCCAGTGTTTCACGTGAAACACTGAGTTTACTTTATATAAAGGAATGATTAACTACGTTTATCCCAAAATTTACGGAACTTCGTACTGATCTCAATCACGTATTTTTTAGCTCGGTGCGAAACCGGGGTTAAGTTAATAAAGCCATGGGTTTGATCGGTATATTCTTGATAAAACACTTTCACCCCTTGCTGACGGAGTTTATGCGAATAAATTTCACCTTCGTCATGTAAAACGTCATGCCCTGCCGTCACGATATACGCGGGTGCGATACCTGCCAATTTTCCATAGGTTGGTGAAATTAATGGATCATCTAAGGCCACTGCATGTTGTTCTGCATATAAAGCCGTTACGACATCAATATCTTTCTCAGTCAGAACCAAACCATCTTTATAAGCATAGAAAGATGGGTGGCGACTTTTGAAATCCACCACAGGATAAATTAATAGCTGAGCTTGCGGGGCAAAAACTTTCTGAGCACTGCGCTGCGCAACTGCGGTAGCAATATTGCCGCCTGCACTATCCCCTGCCACCGCAATTCGATTTTTTAGAATTTTAAACTGACGACTATTTTGATAAGTCCAAGCCAAGGCATCTTCACAACTTTGCATTAATTGAGCTGGGCTGGCCTCTGGCGTGAGTGGATAATCAATACTTAAAACTTGTGCTTTGGCATGCACGGCCAATAAACGACAAACTTCATCATGCGTGTCTAGACCACCCACCACAAAACCACCACCATGATAAAACACGATCATCGGTAATTTTTTATTTGGAGCAGGATGATAATGACGCGCAAACAGCGTTGCACTTTGTAAAGGTAGACGTATATCTTGCACTTGTTTCACAAAGGTCGGCTTGGTCTTGATCGACTCCATCTGTAAATCAAATAATTTACGAGACTTCACATAGTCTTCGGTCACAAAGCCTGACTTACCTTGCTTGAGTTGAGCCGCCATCATGCATTTCACCAGCGGATCTAATTCTGGAAAAATAAACGGATAATCGAGACGTTTTGCGAGGCTTTCTTTGGCAAAGTTAGGAAGACGATCAAGTAACCGAGCAGCCGTACCTTGGCCTTTATCTTTCATATTTTTAAGTGATTCATTCAATGCAAACATGCTCTATCCTTCGAATTATGCTCTTCATACTTTCTACATGATCTAGGTCAAATGTGACCATATTCACATATAAGTCTCAACATCGACATACATAGTACAAACCTAGTTAAGCTAATCTTCTTTTATAGAGTTGTCATTGACAATTTACCCAAGTTTTATGGGTTGATTATGCTAACCCATTCTCGATAAAGGATACTCACCATGGCTAAAAAGATCATCCTTCTGTCTTTTGCGACTGCTTTTTTGGCTGTAGGCTGCGTAGCATTCCCTGAAGATGGTTACTACGATGGACGTTATGACCGCCGTTATGATAATAATGATCGACGCTATGACAATCGTTATGATCGCCGTTACGACAGTCGTTATGAACAAGACCGCCGTACATGGGAACGTCAGCAACAACAACGTAATCGTTTAGAGCTCGAACGTAGAAAGCAGCAACTTGACCAGCGTAACTGGGAACAGAATCGTAAAAATCAACAAGAGTGGGATCGTCGTAAAAACGAACTCGAACGTCAACGTCTAGAGCAACAGCGTAAATACTCTGAAGCTGAACGTCGTAAACGTGCTGAACAAGATCGTCAAAAAGTCAGCAAAGAGCGTCAGCGCTTAGAAGAACAGCGCCGTAAAGCCAGTCAAGATCGTAGAAAACAAATTGAGCAAGAGCGCAAAAAAAATATTCAAGATTTAAGAAAGGCATCAGATCAACAACGTAAAGCGGCTGAAGAACGTCGTCGCGCGTGGGAAAATCGCCGTTAATTGTTGTTTTTGCAGATCGGTTAAAAGTAAAAAGCTCATCTACATGATGGGCTTTTTTTCGTTCACTAAAAATAGAAAAGGTAAAAAAAAGCAATAGAAAAGAAAATAGACAGAAGAGGCATCCTATCTTCTGTCTATTCTTGACTGCCTGTTGTTACAGGTCAGAGAGCATTAAACAATCTTATTGCTGAATTGTAGGTTGTGGTGCAGGCGCAGATTGAACTTCAGCACCTTGAGCTGATGGATCTGCTTGAACCACAGCACCCGATTGCTCTGTCGTTACAGATGCTTCAGTTGCAGACGTTACTTGTGCGGTTTCTGGAGATTCTACAGTTTCTTGAGAAGTACAACCTACCGCAGCTAAACCAAAACCTAAAACTGCGACAGCGAATAAACCAATTTTTTTCATCTTCATTATTTCCTTCATTGAATCATTAAAAGCAAAGCTCAACTTTGCCCGAGTCATAATGGAAAATAATTCTGTGAAGTTCCCACCTTCTGAGTTGTACTTTGTACGAGGCACGGTACAGCTTATGAAATGTTTTATTAATCAGGCAGTTTTCTTTTATATTGAGGCTTTACATCATTTTTTTAACTCAAGTGCTTTGTTTTTTATTAAAAAAATAAATATAAATGATTTTTGAATAAAGCGTGATCAGAGCTTTTGAATACAACAAAGACCAACAAAACTTGCAGCTCAGTTACTTAAGTGGCTGTTTTTATAAATTTCATGCAAAAAAAAGCCTGCTTATGAGAGAAGCAGGCCATGAAAAACACATTCGAAATAAATTCGGAAACTACAGCGATAGAATCTGAAACAAAGAATACTGTGCTGATCATTTTTTGTGAAATATTTAATAAAACTGATACTAAGAGTTTTTATGTATAAATATTAACCACTATTTTTGAGGCAAAAAAAATGCTGATTCTTGGGAAATCAGCATGGAAAAGTGTTTCTAAAATCTAGAGGTAGTCACCATATCCCTCTCTCCAGTGGATATGGTCACTTCCGATAGATAAATTATGCAAATTTTCAGGCACAAAGAGAAACCGTTAAAATTTATGATGAAAATCTATAAATCCGATCAAAATGTGATTATACATTTAAATCAATAATTTATATTTTCATAGAATTTAATTTTGCAGTCGATATTTGGCTGAAAAACCATTTTTTTGAATAAAAAACTGCATTTAATCGCTGACTTCGCTTGAATTTTTATCCCCTGCCCCGATTTCTTCTATTAATCATGAATTCAAAACGCATGGCAGTTACGCATCGATGTCGTTTGAACGCACAGCTATAAGGACTGAACATGTTTAAGAACCCATTTAAACGGAGTAAATCAATGGCGACTGAGCAAAACCAAGACGCTCAAGATCTTCAACAAGAGCAAGCAGAACAGCAAACTCAAGCTGAAAACGAGCAAGCTGAAGTTTCAGTTGAAGATTTACAAGCACAAATCACCAATTTAGAAGAAAGCTTAAAACTTGAAAAAGCACGTACTGCAAATGCCGTATATGAAGCGCAAAAAAGTGTAGAGCGTATTCAACGCGAATCTGAAAAGCATAAAGACACTGTGCTGGAAAAATTTGCAAAACAATTGCTTGATTCGGTTGATAACCTTGAACGTGCCATCGCTGCGGCAGGTGATGAAAAATCAGGTTTATCTGAAGGTGTAGAACTTACACTGAAATCATTGCTCAGCACTTTAGAAAAATTTGGTGTGGTTGCTGTGGATACTGCAAATGGTTTCAATGCAGATCTTCACCAAGCTGTGGGCATCGATCCAAATGCCAAATCGAATGAAATCGGGACAGTATTGCAAAAAGGCTATAGCTTAAACGGTCGTCTATTACGTCCAGCTATGGTTATGGTTGGTGCATAAACCCAAATTTTCTGAGACGAATTAAAAATTTTAACCAATATTACTTGAAAATTTTTGATTGGCTCTCATATCGGATAACAAGTAAATCCCTTTTTATTTCCCTTTGAGAAAGGGAAGAGTTTGGGAATAAAAGAATTTTAGAGGAAACATCCAAATGGCGAAAATCATTGGTATTGACTTAGGTACTACAAACTCTTGCGTAGCAGTACTTGAAGGCGACAAAGTAAAAGTAATCGACAACGCTGAAGGCGCTCGTACAACTCCATCTATTATTGCGTATAAAGATGGCGAGATCCTTGTCGGTCAATCTGCTAAACGTCAAGCAGTGACTAACCCTAAAAACACATTATTTGCAATCAAACGTTTGATCGGTCGTAAGTACCAAGACCAAGCTGTGCAAAAAGATATCGGCCTTGTACCTTACAAAATCATCAAAGCTGACAATGGCGATGCTTGGGTTGACGTAAACGACAAGAAACTTGCACCACAACAAATCTCTGCTGAAATCTTGAAAAAGATGAAAAAAACAGCTGAAGACTACCTTGGTGAAACAGTAACTGAAGCGGTAATTACTGTTCCTGCGTACTTTAACGATGCTCAACGTCAAGCAACGAAAGATGCAGGTAAAATTGCTGGTTTAGATGTTAAACGTATCATCAACGAACCAACGGCTGCTGCACTTGCGTTCGGTATGGACAAAAAAGAAGGCGACCGTAAAGTTGCGGTTTACGACTTAGGTGGTGGTACTTTCGACGTATCAATCATTGAAATCGCTGATCTTGATGGCGACCAACAAATCGAAGTATTGTCTACAAACGGTGATACATTCCTTGGTGGTGAAGACTTCGATAATGCATTAATTGAATACTTGGTTGAAGAGTTCAAGAAAGAACAAAGCGTAAACTTGAAACAAGATCCTCTTGCACTTCAACGTTTAAAAGAAGCTGCTGAAAAAGCAAAAATCGAGCTTTCTTCTTCGAATGCAACAGAAATCAACCTTCCATACATCACAGCAGATGCGACTGGTCCTAAACACTTAGTGATCAACGTGACTCGCTCTAAACTTGAAGGTTTAGTTGCTGAATTGGTTGCTCGTACAATTGAACCATGTAAGATTGCACTTAAAGATGCAGGTCTTTCAACCTCTGACATCTCTGACGTAATCTTGGTGGGTGGTCAGTCTCGTATGCCACTTGTACAACAAAAAGTACAAGAGTTCTTCGGCCGTGAGCCACGTAAAGACGTGAACCCAGATGAAGCTGTAGCGATGGGTGCTGCGATTCAAGGTGCAGTACTTTCAGGTGATAAAACTGACGTACTTCTTCTTGACGTAACTCCGCTTACACTTGGTATTGAAACAATGGGTGGCGTGTTAACAGCGATCATTGAGAAAAACACGACGATTCCTGCGAAGAAATCTCAAGTGTTCTCAACTGCTGCAGACAACCAACCAGCTGTAGACATTTCAGTTTACCAAGGTGAACGTAAAATGGCTCAACAAAACAAATTGTTGGGTAACTTCCAATTGGGCGATATTCCACCTGCTCCACGTGGTGTACCACAAATTGAAGTATCATTTGACATCAACGCTGATGGTATCTTGAAAGTATCTGCAAAAGATAAGAGCACAGGTAAAGAGCAATCAATTCAAATTAAAGCTAACTCTGGTTTGAGCGATGCTGAAATTGAAGCGATGATCAAAGATGCTGAAGCGAATGCTGAAGAAGATCGTAAATTTGAAGAATTAGCGAAAGCACGTAACGAAGCTGATGCACTTGTTTCTTCTGCTCAAAAAGCAGTAAAAGATCTTGGCGAACAGGTAACTGCTGATGAGAAATCTGCAATCGATGCTGCTGTAGCTGAGCTCGAAGCAGCAACTAAAGAAAACGATGTAGATGCAATCAAAGCGAAAACTGAAGCACTTCAAAACATCATTATGCCGATCACTCAACGTGCTTATGAAGCTGCACAAGGTCAAGGCGGTGCTGAAGGTTTTGATCCTAACGCTTTCCAAGGCGCTGAAGGTCAAGCTCAAAAAGCAGATGACGGCGTTGTAGATGCTGAGTTCACTGAAGTGAAAGATGACAAAAAATAATTTGTCGCTTTAACTGAGTCTTTCAAAGCTCAAAAAGACCGCGCGAAAGCGCGGTTTTTTTTGTGGATGATTTTATCTGCATCAGGCAATATTCAAATAACACGCAAACGTTCAAACAGCCACATTCTTCTCGACTCACTATCAATCTAAACTTAGATTTGCATAGCGCTAAATTTCAGTTAAATTAATGCAAAATAATCAAGTTTTGCGACGCTATGCGTTTGATTTTAATTATTGTTGTCATCGTTTTGAGTACTTGGTGGATCTATCAAACCAAGCAGCATCCTCAACTGAAATTTAATTCAATTTCAGATCGACTTTTACACCCTCTCGATACCCGACTGCGTTATCGGGTTGCTGATGTAGATCCGCGTTTTGGATTAAGCCAGCAACAAGTCATTCAACTTAGCCAAGAAGCCGCAGAGATATGGCATAAAGGGACACTCAAACCGTTATTTATCTATGACCCAGATGCACAACTGGCGATCCATCTAATTTATGATGACCGCCAAGAACAATACAATGCCTATAAGCAAGTCCAAAAGACCTTAGCCGCAGATAAAGCCCGTAATGATTTATATGCCGAGAACTTAGCAAATTCGAGAAAAGGTCTGGAGATGAATGAGCAACAGCTCCGATCAAAACAAGCCATGATCCGTGCTGAAATAGTACAACTGTCGCAAGAACGTATGGGTTGGAGCCGAATCGAGCATGCGCAAGGCCCCAATATGCAACGCGTTGAAAAAGAACTTGCGCAAGTCAAAGCACAAGCGATGCAATTAGACCAAGAAATAGATCGATTTAATCAGCAAAATGATCAATTTAACCAACAAGTCTCAAGTTATAACCAGCAAATCGATCAATATAATGCGGGCGTGATACAAGCCAGTCAGCGCTTTCCTGCACGAGAGTTTCATAAAGGTGTCTTTATGGGCGATCAGATTCAGATTTATCAATTTGATGCCGAAGATGATTTACGCCTCACCCTTGCCCACGAACTCGGACATGCTCTCGGCTTATCTCACCATAATGACCCTACTGCATTAATGTACCCAATCTTGGGCGCGCAACAATTAGAAAACTTTAAACTGATGCCAGCAGACCAAAGCTTACTGTATTATCGCTAGTGTGCCCTGATCATAAAAAACCATACAATTTATAAGGATATTGCAGGATTCACCAACAAAAATCAGCATTTCATGTTATTGTTGATATGCAATAATTTCCTTATATCAATGACATCTTCCGTGGAGAGCAATGTGAGTTACTACCATATCTTAATTGAAGTGAATGACCACATCAGCACGATTGAACAAACCCGTGATATTGAACTTTTTGATATTACCGAAATTCAACCTTATCTCCATGCAGTACTTTTACCATTTTTTAATGAGCAACTCATCGAACTCGAAGACGAAAATCTTGAGTTTAAAGATGTCTTGCATTTACAAGTCAAACAAACCCTATTGCCGATCCGTGACCTCATCGAAGAAGAACAACGCCTGCTTCCGAGTGATACCGATATCACCATTACGGCTTATGAAATTTTTAATAATTATCAATTGAGTCAAGACGTGACCACAGTGATTTTAGATCTGTTAGAAGCGCTAAAATTTGAAGCCTAATATCGATTTTGTCTTGTCCTGAAATAGATTGACAGTATTCCACTTCAAACCGAGTTAAGCAATTAGCTCGGTTTTAGTTTGCTCATACGTCTGATTCGGGGTGTTCATATTTAAACTTAAATGTGGTCTATAACAA
>NZ_VPEK01000052.1:0-10161 GCF_013417145.1 Acinetobacter sp. YH16044 | reverse complement strand
GGAATTTATACAGTGTATCCAAATAGCTTGTTGCCATTAAAAGCAAAGAAGCGCTGTAAACTGGATTCCGAACTAAAAATCTATAATCAGGAAATCAATAAAAGAAGAATTGGAATTGAGCATGTATTTGGCAGTTTGAAAACCTTCAAAATTCTTGCTGAGCGATATCGCAATCGAGGCAAAAGACTAGCATTAAGATTCAATCTAATTGCTGGAATTTATAACTTGGAGCTGAGTGAAAAATGACTTATGAAAGAAATCTTTTGTTTGTTTGTTTGTTTGTTTGTTTTTTTAATCAAAATTATGAAAAAACTATAACAGTAAGAGAAAATAATTTAATAAAAATGGTGTGCTTTTTTAATTTGGTGTGTTGTAACTAAATTTTCATATATATTTAACTAGACATTAATTATTCAATTCAAAAACTTTTCTTTAATCTGGCTTGGAGAATGGAATTGCTTGTTACCCGTTATAAGCCTTGGATCATGATCATACTACTGGTTTTGCTCGTCAGTTTTGCTATATATCGCTGGTGGCAAGGACCATTGTTACCTAGTTATGAAGTCGTATCTAGTCCATTGATTCAGACAGTTGTTGCTTCAGGACGGGTAGAAAAAGTATCTCGGACTCAGATTGGTAGTGAAATTACAGGGGTTGTTCTTGAGCGCTTGGTTCAAGAGGGAGATCGGGTCTCTCGAGGGGATGTTCTTTTAGTACTGAAATCTGATGAAATTTCAGCGCAGGTGCGGCAGGCAGAAGCTGAATTAAAGGAACTCGCAACCACTAGACGTCCGCAAGCAGAAGTCGATTTAGCGAATGCCAAAGTGCAATTAGAACAGGCTCAAAGAGAGGCGGTACGCAGACGAAATACCGAATTAGGAATATTATCAGCAGAGGAAAGGGAGAAATCGATAGAGGCAGAAAAACTCGCCCGTAATAATTTGGAATCAGCTCGATTAAAAGTTGCTTCACTTGCCCCAGATAAAGTTGAAGAGACAAAATTACGTGAACGACTCGCTGCACTTCAAGCGCAACTCGCCAAGACCAAAATTCGCGCAGAAGTTTCAGGTATTATTTTAACCCGTAATGTTGAGCCAGGGGATTTGGTACAACCGAGTCAGACTCTCTTCACTATTGCACTGGATGGCGCGACTGAAATACGAGTGCCATTTGATGAGCGAAATTTACCACTGCTGGCTTTACAACAAAAAGCATCAGTGATTACGGATGCCTATCCAGATCAACCTTTTCCTGCCCATATTAATTTTATTGCCCCAAGTATTGATGCTCAACGTGGCACAATAGACGTTCGATTAACAGTTGATCCAGTCCCTGATTTTTTGCGTCAAGACATGACGGTATCGGTAAATGTTGAAACCAACAAGCGCGAGCAAACCCTGGTCATTCCAAATGATGCTTTAAGCAGTATAAGTGGAAACAAGGCAATGGTTATTTTAGTAAGAGATAGAAAAATTCAACGTCATCCCATCACACTGGGTTTACGTGGTTTGGTCATGTCGGAAGTTGTAGCTGGATTGAAAGAAGGTGATCACGTCCTTACCGATGCAGAATCAGTGCTTAAAGATGGAATTCGTGTCCGAATAGAGCAAACTAAACGTGTTTTGCAGAGTCAAACGGATCCGACAAATAGCAAAAATGAATTACCGGTGAAATTCGATTGAAAAACTTTTTTGGGCGACTTTGGGCAGAGTGGACCATCGCAATCAGTTTTTTGCGAGAGGGTCGCACACAGTCGATTATGATTACCATTGGCGTCGCGGTGGGGGTAGCGGTCATTGTGTTCATTAGCGCCTTAATTCAGGGCTTACAATCGAATATTGTAGAAAGGACTTTAGGGACGCAGGCGCATATTCGTTTGCTTTCACCAGATGAGGTGAATCACATTGTGCTACCAGCAGCAGGAACACTTCAGTTGTTACAAGAAGATCAGCGTGCGCAACGCTTACGCTCTATTAATAATTGGCAGCAGATTACTGAGACTTTAGATCAGTTGTCAGTGTTGACGGCGGTTTCTCCTGTGGTCTCTGGTCCTGCATTTGTACAGCGCGGAGATGCGATTCAATCGGTTGCTTTAGTTGGTATCAATCTTGAACGTTATCAACAGATTATTCCGTTAAAGCAATATATGGTGAGTGGTGAATTACGGGTCAGTGCAGATAATGTATTAATTGGGCGTCAATTGGCCAAAGATTTGGGTGTGCAAGTCGGGAGCAAATTAAGGTTAGATACTGGGCAACAGAAAAATGCGGTGGTGAATATCTCTGGAATATTTGAACTGGGCGTGCGTGAATTGGATGCGCGCTATGTTTATCTGGATTTGAAACAGGCGCAATCTTTACTTAATTTGCCGGGTGGGGTGACCGTGATTGATCTGACGATTCAGGATATTTTTAAGGCGGATCAAATTGCCTCGCAAGTCGGACGCCTGACAGGATTAAAAGCAGAAAGCTGGATTGAAACCAATGCTCAATTAATGAATGCGATTACCGCTCAGAGCCTTTCGACCAACATGATTATTGTTTTTGTGGGGATTTCAGTCGCTTTTGGTATTGCCAGTGTGATGTCGGTGAGTGTGGTGCAACGGACTCGGGAAATCGGTATTTTACGTGCGACTGGGGCGACACAAGCGCAAATTTTAAGAGTTTTCTTATTTCAGGGAGCAATTTTTGGTCTGCTTGGTTCCATGCTTGGTAGTGTAGTCAGCTATGGTTTGATCTGGGGATTTAATCAGTTTGGTCCTGGTTTGTTTTATATTTCGATTTCAATCAAGCTTATCTTGTCGGCATTATTCTTAGCGACTTTGACAGGGGTTTTGGCTGCTGCAATACCATCCCGTCGGGCGGCTGCACTCGATCCTGTGGAGGCAATTCGTCATGTTTGATCCATCTCAGGAAGTACTGCGTTTAGAAGCATTACGAAAGTCCTACAATGTTGGGCAACCTAATGAAGTGGAGGTATTACATGGGATTGATCTGTGTATTCAACGTAATGACTTTGCTGCATTAATTGGTCCTTCTGGTTCAGGCAAAAGTACTTTACTGAATATTCTTGGCTTATTAGATCAGCCTAGTCGTGGTGAGTTGTACTTGTTGGGTCAGGCGACAAGCAGTATGGATGATACGGCTCGGACAGCGTTACGTGGCAATAGTATAGGTTTTGTGTTTCAGTTCCATCATCTTATACAGGCCTTTACTGCCTTAAATAATGTACTCATGCCATTAATGCTGAAGCAAGGCAAGCCAGATCAATTTGCGTTGCAATATGCCCATGAATTATTGACCGCCGTTGGCTTAGATAAGTTCGCTGACCGTAAACCGAATGAGCTTTCTGGGGGGCAGCAGCAGCGTGTGGCGATTGCACGTGCACTGATTACTCAGCCTGCGCTA
Organism: Acinetobacter sp. YH16044; assembly: GCF_013417145.1. Lineage (NCBI taxonomy): Bacteria > Pseudomonadati > Pseudomonadota > Gammaproteobacteria > Moraxellales > Moraxellaceae > Acinetobacter > Acinetobacter sp. YH16044. The sequence goes on along the minus strand of NZ_VPEK01000052.1, from coordinate 6,754 downwards.
TTGTTGGCCGATGAGCCGACAGGTAATCTGGATACTCAAACTGCTGCGGAAATGTTTGAATTATTTCGTAAAGTACATCGCGAACATGACTGTGCAGTCCTTTTGGTGACTCATGATCCTAGATTGTCGGCAACCTGTGATAGAACCATTAATCTGGTGGATGGGAGAATTCAGAGTGATTCCAAACACGAGATGAAATGAGTGCGAATGTGGGTTACTCTTCTGGGAACAGCAGTTCAAAGCAGATGCCTTCTGCGCTATTGACTGCCTGATACATTCCCTGATGAAGCGTTAAAATGGATGCCACAATCGATAGGCCTAAACCACCCGTTTGATGAGGGCTTTGTCTGCTGGAACTGCACTGATAAAAACGCTCAAAGAGATGAGGCAAATGCTCAGGAGCAACTTCCAAACCACTGGTGATCACAGATAATGTAATCATCTGCATATTATTAATGTTCTTTCTGTGGCTAAGCACATAAATAGTTCGGTAATTGCTGCCGTGAATGAGCGCATTTAATATTAGATTATACAGCGCTTGTTGTAACAGTTCAGGATCTGCCGATAGCTCAGTCGCTTCAAGCCTTAAAACAAAATTGCAGTGTTGTTCTTCAGCTTGATACTCGAAAATACTGAATATATTTTCTATAAATGATTGAAGTTGAATCTTCTGTTTGTTTAAGCAAACTTTGTGTGCATCTGCGCGGGCGAGAAATAACATGCTGTCAATCATTCGTTTTAAACGTTGATAGTCCTCCAAGTTGGAAATCAAGAGTTCCTGATACTGTGCGGGACTACGTTCATTCATGAGTAAAATTTCGGTTTGCCCGATTAAATTATTCAATGGGGTTCTAAATTCATGGGCAATGTCTTCAGAGAAGCGATTCAGTTGGCTATATCCCATTTCAATACGGTCAAGCATGGCGTTGATATCGGATGCTAGTTGTTCAATCTCTTGAGGGGGATGAACCAGATTGAGTCGCTGCTCAAGTTGCTGAATATTAATGGCATGGGTTTGTTCTCGCAGAGTTCTTAATGCGTTCAATCCCAGACGGCTAGCAATGGCACAGAGTATGAAAATGGCTAAGATGCCTGTAAATACATAAATGAAAAGACGTTTTTGAAAAGGCGAGATGATGGCTAAACGTTCAGACCACTGTTTGCCTGCAATTAACACATAGGGCTGCTGATTGATTTGAATGGTTTTCCAAGCAATACGGGTGGGGTAAGTATGAGCTGATAAATCTCGGAATTGAATCTGTGGCTGATGGGTAAATTCAGGCAGAGGAATGCCAAGAGAATTGATGTTGATGAGAATCTGATTGCCCTGAATCAATAAAAACAAATTATCCTGATTTCCCAACATGTTTTGATACAGCTTCGGGCGAGCGATAATCTGTTCAATATTACTACTGTCTTGCAGCAAAATTTCCAGTCGCTCAATTCGTTCAACCAAAGCCCGATCTTGCTGAGCAATTAAAATCTGGTTGATACCCAGATAGGTCATAAATGCCACAGCGCACAAGACCATTGCAGCACACCCTGTAACCAAGAGCGTTAATCGGAGTTCTAAAGAGCGAATGGGCTTGAACATTATGCTTCAACCGAAATTTTATAGCCCAAGCCACGGACAGTATGAATTAATTTTATCTCATGCTCCTCGTCAATTTTACTGCGTAAGCGTCGTACCGCGACATCAATAAAATTCGTATCGGTATCAAAATTGATATGCCAAACTTCGGAAGCAATTTGCCTACGCGTAATAATTTCATTTGGGTGCCGCAGCATAAAGTGCAATAAATTAAATTCTTTTTTACTGAGTTCAATTAACTGCTCATGTCGCCAAACTTTATGATGGATTAAGTCCATTTTTAAGTTGCCCATCCATAGCTCGTTTTCCTGAACATACTGTTGCCGTCTCAGTAAGCTTTTAATGCGCGCAAGTAATTCAATATAAGAAAAAGGTTTGGCCAGATAGTCATCGGCACCTAGTTCCAGACCTTTGACCCTATCAATAATCTGGTCTTTGGCAGTGAGAAAAATCACGGGTATATGGGAAAATTGACGCAATACTTTTAAGACTGCCCAGCCATCAATATCGGGCAGCATCACATCTAATATGACCAAGGTATAAGGTTGTATTTTTAGTTTTTCCAAGCCTTCGAGCCCTGAATGAACACATTCAGCGGCATAGCCAGATTCATTTAAGCCCTTCACGAGATATGAGGCGATCTTCACTTCATCTTCGATAATTAGAATACACATTTTGCTCAGACTCATTTTGAAGATGACAACTTTGTAATGTGATTGTCATGCTTCAAATCATTCAGGTTGTATAAGATTTTGTAAAACTTAATTCGGGGCAATCATGATGAACAACCTCAAAGGGTTTGTTTTAACAGTAATGCTGATGAGTAGCAGTACTTTTGCACAAACCATTCAATTGAATCAAGTTTATTCACTCGATTCCAACGCTGCACACATCCTTGTTGATGCCGCAGTGGCTGCTTGTCAAAAAATACAGCACAATATTGCTGTGGTCGTGGTTGATCGGGGAGGAAATACCTTGATGGCGAGTAGGCATGAAAATGTCGGCCCCCATAATTTGGGCGCAGCCGAAAAGAAAGCTTATACCGCTTTATCGACCAAAACAGCGACCTTGCTGTTAAGTCAAAATGCTCATGAAAACAGTGATGCAAAAAATTTAACCACTTTATCTAATTTGCTGTTGTTAGGAGGTGGTTTACCAGTGCGTTATGAAAATCAGGTGGTCGGTGCAATTGGGGTTGCGGGTGCAGGAGGCGCCAAAAATGATCAGTATTGTGCTGAGGCAGCCATTCAGTATAGTTTTAATCGTTAAGGATTCCATTATGTTTAAGAAGTTTTTACCACTCTCAACACTGTTATTAACATCAATGACGTTTGCACAAAATAACCCATTAAGTGTGCATGTGTTAAATCTAGAAAATGGCTTACCTTCTGCTGATGTTGAAGTAGTGCTCGAAAAGAGTTCTGGCAATAAATGGGTGCAGCTGAATCAGCAAGTTACAGGGTCGAATGGTCGTATTACAGCACTTTTTCCTGAAAATCAGCCGTTAGCGCAAGGGATTTATAAGGTCACGTTCAAAACTGGTGACTGGTTCAAAAAGAATAATCAGAGCACTTTTTTCCCAGAAGTCCCCGTTATTTTCAAAGTTGATGGCAGTGTCAGTCACTACCACATTCCCTTATTATTAAGCCCTTATGGATACTCGACCTACCGAGGTAATTGATAATCTAAAGGGCTGGTAAAACTAGCCCTTTTAATTGCTTATAATTAGTAAACGTTAGAAAGAATCACAAAAAATTCATGCCCATATTTTTATACTCTTCACCGAATCAGAATAGATTCAAGTTGTACAAGGGATGTGATGAGGCTTAAAGGCCAAAAATTAGCTTTTACTATTATTTGATTAAAAATGAGAATGGCGTGAATCAATTTGCTGAACAAGATTTATCAAGAATTATCGAAATGGCCTGGGAAGATCGAACTCCTTTTGAAGCTATCCAACGTGAGTATGGTTTAAATGAAGCGACTGTGATTCGTTTGATGCGAAAAAACTTGAAAGTATCTAGTTTTAAAATGTGGCGTGAACGGGTTACCGGTCGAAAAACCAAGCATTTGCAGCTGCGATCACCTGATGTAATTCGGGCTTATTGTTCAAGGCAGTATAAACGTTTCTAAGCGCTTGACTTTGTACACCGTCTGGACTCACGTTTACATCGTTCAGAACAGTATCTGACTTCTTCCCAGCAACGTTGCCATTTCTTACGCCAGTTAAATGGGCGTAAGCAGTGAATACAGATTTTTTTAGGAAGATGATGTTTTTTCATTTTATAACTCATCAATCCGACTAAGGAGCTGCTGCGCATGGGTGATAATCTGCTGCCGATCTTGAAGTTTATCGAGTTGTCGATAGATCATGCCCATACGTGGATGAGTACGAAATATCGCTTCATGCCGAATCATAAAAAACCAGTATAGACTGTTAAATGGACAGCTGTCCGGCTCGGTACGGGTTTTGACATTGTAGGTACAGTGCTTGCAGTAATCTGACATTTTATTAATGTAATTGCCCGAAGCGGCGTAGGGTTTGCTGGCCATTAACCCACCATCAGCGTGCATTACCATGCCCAGCGTGTTCGGTAGTTCTACCCATTCATAGGCATCTGCATATACCGCCAGATACCATTCACTGATCTGCTGCGGGTCTACAGCACTTAACAGGGCAAAGTTGCCAGTAATCATCAAACGCTGGATGTGATGCGCATAGGCATTTTGGAAAGTATTGCGAAAACATTCCGCCATACAGTTCATCTGGGTATGACCAGTCCAGTAAAATTGTGGCAGCGGTGACGAATGCTGCAGTGCATTGCGGTTGGCATATTCCGGCATGTATAGCCAGTAAATGCCTCGTACATATTCGCGCCAACCCAGAATCTGCCGGATAAAACCTTCAACTGCATTCAGTGGTACATGACCGGCATGGTAGGCAGCTTCTGCCGCATCACAGACTTCTTTGGGCAATAGTAGGCCACAGTTTAAATAAGGTGAGAGCAGGCTGTGAAACAGAATGTCTGAGTCTTGAACCATGGCATCTTGATAATCGCCAAAATGTGGCAAACTGTGGGTAATGAAATGCTCCAGTGCAAGAAGAGCATTGCTACGTGTGGTGCCCCAGCGGAAGTTGTCAAGGCTGCCAGAGTGGCGGGAAAATTCACGTTCAACCAATTCAAGGACATCCAGATCAATCTGATCGTGTTCAAAGTGAAGTGGTGCAGGCAAAGGGGGATTGCCAGCCCAGGCCTTACGATTGGTGCTGTCATAGTTCCACTGTTCTCCAAACGGCTGCTGTCCTTGCATCAAGTAACCGGTCTGCTTGCGCATTTCCCGGTAAAAATATTCCATACGCAGTGTCTGGTAGCGACTGGCCCAGTGCCGAAACTGCTCCGGACTACAGAAAAAACGTTCATCATTCAGGCATTGTACTGGCAATTGCAGCTGCTGGCTCCAATCCTGTTCAATCTGGTGCTGTAAACGATATTCCCCGCAGTGCGTAATGACCAGTTCTGTGACTGGTAAGAGTTGCTGCTGTGACTCTACGAAATCCAGCAGGCTACGAATCGGACTATCAGATTTAAAAGCATGGTAACGTACACGCCAGCCTTCTGCTTTGAGTTCTTTGGCAAAATGACGCATGGCGCTAAAAATCAGGGCAATTTTCTGCGGATGATGGGCGACATAAGTGGCTTCCTGAACAACTTCGGCCATCAGGATCACATCCCTGCTACGATCTAGCGCTTTGAGCGTAGCAAGCTGATGATGAAGCTGGTCACCCAGAATTAAACCGAAACGCATAGCCATTCCAGACCCTATGAAAGATAGCGCAGTGTAAGTCAAGACAGTTCAATTTTTTGTGAAAATAAAGATCATCCTGCGTGTTGAATCAATCCAACTCGACCAGATGACATCGCACAGAAATCATGAGTACTGCTATAACAAAATATTCATCCCTTCAATGCTAAAGCCAGTTGATGAAACTCGCTTTACATGATTTCTTAATACATGAGTAGTGTGAAAATTATGTGATTTTAATCAAAAAGATACAAATTATTATGGTTGTAATTCAAGTAGCTCACGCCTAGTATCTGGCTTGAAGTTACTCCATGTGAGCTTCCTTAGTTTTGTCCCATACACCCCTCTGTATGGGATTTTTTTAATCAGGGAATTGTCATGAGCATGCATTCAAACGCGTATATTTTTAGACAGCAGCAATTACTGGTGGATGAGCATTTTCAGTTGCCGCAGGTAGAAAAACTGCAGCACGACCTGAACCTGTCGGAAAATGGCGAGATCATTGCCCGTGATCTGAAAGAAGATGAACTGGTGCCGGAAGGTTATCAGCTGGTGCCGATCAGACAATTGGTGCAAGTCTGGAGCAGACCACAGTTTGAACAGGCCAGCCGTGCGGTACAGTTACTGGAATGGCGCCGTAATCATCGCTTTTGCAGTAAATGCGGACACGCCACCCAGCAGCATGCCACTCAGTATGCCATGGTCTGTCCATCCTGTAGCTATAACCAATATCCGCGGGTGAATCCCTGTGTCATTACTATCATTACCCGAGGTATAGATGAAATTCTGCTGGCAAAAAATGCCCGCAATAAAACCCAGATGTACAGCCTGATTGCAGGCTTTGTTGAAGTTGGAGAAACCCTAGAAGAGGCAGTACGCCGTGAAACGCTGGAAGAAGTGGGGCTGCAAATCAAAAATATTCAATATCTAGCCAGTCAGCCGTGGCCGTTTCCTAGCAATCTGATGATGGCCTTCAAGGCAGAATATCACGGAGGGGAAATTCAGATTCAAGAAAATGAACTCAGCGATGCGCAATTTTTCAAATTTGATCAGTTACCCGAGATTCCGTTCAAGGGCAGTATCGCCTATGCCATGATTCAGCATGTGATGCATGGAACACCTGTTGCAGATGACAGCAAAGAGTGGCTTTGAAATTTTGAACAAATAATATAGTGTGCATTCTCGCTCTTTTAAGGGCGAGTTAAGCCATTAGAAATTTAAAATTATTATATTAGATCTCTTTCATAAATCAAAAAACGATCTTCTTTTTGGTTAATATTTGCACTCCGGATTTCTTAGCATTCGTGCATAATCTGCGGATGAAATACATCGATTCAAACAAGCTTTCTGATCCTCAGT
>NZ_VPEK01000051.1:0-10592 GCF_013417145.1 Acinetobacter sp. YH16044 | reverse complement strand
ATAACAGTTGTGCTGGCGACAATAGCAAGAGTGAACCACCTGATCCCTTCCCGAACTCAGAAGTGAAACCTCTTAGCGCTGATGGTAGTGTGGGGTTACCCATGTGAGAGTAAGTCATCGCCAGCTCATTATTCGAAACACCCTCTGACATATCAGGGGGTGTTTTTTTATGTGTGTGGAAAAAATAAGAAGAAAAGTAGAAGAACAAAATAGGAAAATAAGAAGAAAAGCGAAAGCAAAAAATAGGAAAACGACAGATATTTAAAATGAATAAAGCTAAACAGCGCAAAAAATTTACATCAAGCCAAGCTTATATTCTTTATAGTGAAGTTTAGTCGCCAAGGTATAAAAACAATAGGATGTGCAAATGCTCCAAGATCTCGATGAAGTCTCTATTTTAGAAATATTGCAGCAACGCTTTGAGGCAAATATGCAGCGGCATCCAGAATTACTTTGGGATGATGTAAAAAAACAATTGATTGCACAGCCCTCAAAACTAAAAATTTTAATCGAAATGGAAAAAACAGGCGGTGGGCCAGATATTGTGATGCTGAATCAGCAATCTCATGACCTGATATTTTATGATTGCAGCTTAGAGTCGCCAAAGCCTAGACGAAGCTTGTGCTATGACCGTGATGCCTTGGAGAATCGGAAGGATCATCCCCCGAAAAATAACGTTATAGACATGGTTCGAGACATCGGTGCTGAGCTACTGACAGAAGAAGACTATCGAGCAATACAGCAAGTTTTTCATTTCGATTTAAATACTTCGAGCTGGATCGTGACGCCAGCAGATATTCGGCAAAAGGGTGGGGCACTGTTTTGTGACCGACGTTATGATCATGTATTTAGCTACCATAATGGCGCACAGTCATATTATGCGTCTCGAGGATTTCGCTGTAAGCTGGTGATTGCTTAGTCTCAGTGCTATCAATGCATTTAAAACAATCAAGAGTGTTCAAACGAACTTTTCTAAAGATGTAATTGCGTTTGTTTTTTAGACATTTAAAATTTTTCTAAACTAAAGATAGAAATAAATGATGGTGTATCGTTCTGAAGTTGAATGAAAGAATAGAAGAATTAGACCTGAAAACAAGGACATTATGATTTAAAAAAAGAAGTTAAATAATCATATATTGATAATGTTTAATAATTAAACTAAAGCATGAAAAATAACACAATTAACATGTACTTATAAGCGACTAGATTTATTAAACATACGTCTAATATCCCTAGAAAACACTGTTCCGTATATTCCGTGGCTGTTGAATTTTACTTAAAAATTCAATGAATGTTATGGACAAGTACTCATGGGAGATGAGAACGATGACAACGGAAAAAATAGACATAAATTCTGTAGTCGATAAGGCTAAATTTACCCCGTTCCACTTCAATGTAGTGGCTTGGTGCTTATTGATTATTTTATTTGATGGCTACGATTTAGCGATTAATGGCGTGGTTTTACCATTATTGATGCAAGACTGGGGCTTAAGTGCAATGCAAGCGGGGATGCTTGCCAGTACTGCGCTCGCAGGCATGATGTTTGGTGCCATGTTCTTTGGTTCTTTAGCGGATAAGATTGGCCGTAAAAAAGTCATTATGATCTGTATCGTTTTATTTAGTGGTTTGACCTTTGCCGGTGGTTTTGCGTCGAATCCAACAGAATTTGGTATTTTGCGTTTCTTGGCTGGTTTAGGGATTGGCGGTGTAATGCCTAACCTTGTGGCTTTAACGTCTGAATACGCGCCGCAGAAGATGCGTAGCACACTGGTAACGACGATGTTTAGTGGTTATGCAGTCGGTGGTGTGATGGCGGCACTTTTAGGTTCATGGTTCACCCCTGACTTTGGTTGGCAAATCATGTTCTTTATTGCGGGTATTCCACTTTTCCTTTTACCTGTGATTTGGAGATTTTTACCAGAATCTTTGGCATTTATGGTGAAAGAAAACAAACAGGAAAAAGCCCGCAGTATCGTGAAGCGCTTAGCACCTGAAGTGAAAGTGACTGAAAATACAGTGTTCACTTTGCCTCAAGAAAGCGTGCCTGAAGCTGCTAACGTGGTGAGTTTATTCCGCCGTGGTCGTGCCGTAAATACATTATTGTTTTGGGTGGCGTTCTTTACGTGCCTATTGACCATGTATGCGCTAAGCAGCTGGTTACCAAAACTGATGATGGCAGCCGGTTATTCTATGGATAACAGCTTAATGTTTATGATGGTCATGAACGTGGGCGCAGTTGTGGGTATTGTTGGCGGTGGTATTTTGGCTGACCGTTTCCATTTAAAACCTGTGCTGATGGTTTTGGGTATGATGGGCGCGATTGTGATGAGCTTGATGGGCTTCCAATCAAATCAGTTCTTGCTATACATTTTGGTGTTCTTGGCAGGTGCTGCATCTATTGGTTCGCAAATGCTGCTGTACAGCTATGTGGCGCAGTATTACCCACTTGCTGTACGTTCGACGGGTATTGGTTGGTCTTCTGCAATTGGTCGTATGGGCGCGATTGTAGGGCCGATTCTGATTGGTGGTTTGCTCGGTATGAACTTACCTGCGCATTTCAACTTTATGGCGGTGGGTTTACCTGTACTGATTACTGCGATCGCGGTTGCATTGATCATGCATGAAAACGACAGTGATAAAATTGATGTTAAAGAGGCATCTACAGCGAAAGCCTAAGTTGTGATTCTTTAAAAAGAAAAGCCTCCGAAAGGGGGCTTTTTATGCTCTAATAGAAATGATATTTAGAATATTTAAAATTATGACAAAAGAAAGATGTTTAGAAAAAATGAAATACGTCCGTGATGCCTTTTGGTTTAGTTTAGGTGCTTACGGATTAGCAGTAAAAGAACCAACAAGCCGTTATTTGAGTAATTATAATTTAACAGTATCAGATAAAGAAATATATGTCTTAAGCGGAAATGAAGTAGCTGCTACAGATTGGCTTTTATATAATATTAATTTTTCAAATACTTTAGACAATGGTTCAGCAAAAATGTTTGTTAAACAAACATTTTACTACATGATTTTAGAAACTTTCGAAGCTGCCAAAAGTTATGCTTTTGAAAATAATAAATCTGATCATTTTAGGTCACAAGAATGGTATGCCTTTGCAAGGCATCTTAGAAATGCAATTGGTCATAATGGTGTATGGTCTATAAAAGGAATTCCTAATGATTTGCCTACTACTTTTAGGAATAAAACTATTGATTTGAGTTTTAACGGTCAAGAGCTAGGCGACTTTATTGGTTGGGTATATGGATTACAATTGTGTGCGACAATTCAACTGTGGGTTGGAGAGAGTTAATATTTTGTTGTGTTGTTAATTATTTGGTTTTAATTAATCTAATATCTAACTAAGCCCTTATTAATACTATTGTGAGAAAAATATGAACTTTAATTCTATCTCCCCAATCCCTGAAGACGATGAAGAACTGCATCTGCCTGAGCTAGTGTACTGGGCATCTTTAGGTGAACTTGCAGAAGTCGAAAAATCTTTGGCGAATGGCACAGACGTAAACTCTGCCGATGAAGAAGGCTACAGCGCACTGCATGCAGCAGCAGAAAACGGCTATTTAGACGTAGTGAAGCTATTGGTAGGCAAAGGTGCAGATGTAAAGCACAAAACCCAATATACCGCTTTAGAACTTGCAGAAATGGCAGGTCATGACGATGTTGTGGCATATCTCAAAAGCCTCTAAGTCCGATTGCGCAAAATCATGATCGTGAAATCCTCCAGCTGAATCTGGGGGATTTTTTTAATGGGTCATAAAAAATTAATAGATAGAAAAAGAAAACCCCGACATCCTGTCGGGGTTTTCTTCGTATTTCGTGTTCTAGATACAACTCCTTGTCATATCTCACGTCCTGATGCAGAAACTTATTGTTATTGTTTTATGTTTCGGAAACTTCCTGTCTCCTGATAACTGTAGATTAGGCCTGTTTCATAAACTTGGAAAGCCGCAATTTTCTGCATGTCATGTAAGCCAAAACGTACAAAATTATTCTGTTACCTTTCCAAAGAAAAATCATCTGATTAATTGATTAGAATCAAATGATTATAAAAGGGAAGGGAACAGTAAATGAAACAATGCATACAATATTTTCGAACGCCTAGCCTGATCGTTGGCATCTTGATGACAGCCGCATGCCATGCGGAAAACACCACAACTACAGCACAAGATCAAACACCAAGCCAAACTCAAAATTCTGCACAAGTCCAGCAAGAACAGGGCTTTAAAATACAAAAAATCGCTCAATTCAATGAGCCTTGGGCCATCCAGCCACTTACAGACGGCCGTTTATTGCTGACTGAAAGAAAAGGTCAGCTAATTATCTTTAATCCTCAAAACCAGCAGAAAATACAGGTGAAAAACCTTCCCAAAGTTGCCTATGGCGGACAAGGCGGCTTAGGTGATATTGCACTCGATCCGCAGTTTGAAAATAATCATCAGATATATCTGAGCTATGCAGAAGCCGGACAGGGCGGTTATGGCGCTGTCATCGAAAAAGCCACATTAAACCTCAATGAAGCTGCGCCAAGTTTAAAACAGCGAAAAATCATTTGGAGGCAAATTCCAAAAGTAGAAGGTCAAGGCCATTATTCACACCGAATGCAGTTTGGCGCAGATGGAAAATTATGGGTGAGTTCGGGCGAACGTCAGAAGTTTGATCCTGCACAAGATCTGCAGTCAAATTTGGGTAAAGTACTGCGCTTAAATAGTGATGGAACACCTGCTGCGGATAATCCATTTCAGACCCAAGGCGAAGTTGCAAAGCAAGTGTGGAGCTTCGGGCACCGTAACCCTTTAGGCATGGCATTTGATGCAAAACAGCAGCTTTGGGTGGCCGAAATGGGACCGAAAGGTGGTGATGAGTTAAATCTCGTGCAGCGTGCGAAAAACTATGGCTATCCACATGTGTCGAATGGCGATCATTATGATGATCAACCGATTCCTGATCATCTTACACGGCCTGAATTTGAAGCGCCTGCCATCAGCTGGACACCGGTGATTTCACCGTCGAGTTTGATGTTCTACCAAGGGCAAAAGTTCCCCTTGTGGAAAAATAAAGCGCTGATTGGTGGCTTATCTTCAGAAGCGATTGTGATTGTTGATACAGAGCTTAAACCTGTCCAAGAAATCCAGCGTATCGACATGAAACAGCGGATCCGTGGCTTGATTGAGGCCAAAGATGGCGCAATTTGGGGGATTGAGGATGGTGAAAAAGCATGGTTATTCAAAATTGAGCCAAAATAGCGACTAAAAAATAAACAAAAAATTCAAAAAATAAAAAAAAGCCCCTCCGGGGCTTCTCACATACAGGCCTGCACGAATTTCAAATCCGTCACCTAAGCCGCATAGTGCTCATCGGCATTAAATGCATTGGCTTGAATTTGAATTAATTTACGATTTCCTTGTTCTCCATTCATTCGCCAATGCGCAATTTTAATATTATCGACGATCGCAACATCACCTTTATGCCACTGCAAAAGCAGGGCATCTTTATACATCGCATCAAAAAATTGCTGCTTTTCGGCATCGCTCCATTCAATTTGTTGACCTTCTGGCGTGTAAATTTCCCAAGTCAGTTGCATGCCGTCCGCTGTCGAATCGATTTCAATCTCCCCGCGATTTTCAAAGCAATTTTTGGCCGCCTGATGGGCAAATGGATTGGTATTATTAGCAAAAGCCCACGGCTGAATCACATGCTTTTTCGTATCGGGGTGATGAATCACCAGTGGCGAACGCTGCAAGGTCAGTTTGGCTTTTTTATCTTGTCGAATCTCTAGACTAAACGGGCTCTTTTTCAGCAATAATCGGTCAAATAGCCCCACCTCGCGCGCCGAGACATAAGAAAAATGGTTCCATGCACCAAGATATTTTTCCTGTAGATGTTTCGGAAAATTCTCCCAAATCTGCTCTAAGTTATTAAATCCTGTTTCTGCCAAATACGTCGAAGGTTCCTGACAAAATAAGGCGATATAACGCGAGCGTTCTGAGCGCACACCACCTTCAACATGTGGGCCTTGTACCGAGTTTTCGACTGGACCCAATTGCACTGTGTTGCGATCGATATAACGACGGTAGTCGCCTGCGCCGAGCAATTTCTCGCTGTATTTTCGCATCCAAGATGCAACCCAGCTGGGCATGTTGGGGTTAAATGCATTCCATGGCGTAAACTGAAAATATTGTTCAATCAGTTGGTTAAATTGTTCGGGTTGCTCGATGTTAAAACCACGAAACAGTAAGATGCCATTTTCATGGATTTGTTGTAAAAGCTCTTGTCGATGCGCGCCAATATATTGTGCAAGATCTTGCGGGCTATTGTGTTCTGGAGCGGCATGAAAAATGCGGGTAAAACTATTCAGTTGTTGCTGTTGCAATTGCATAGGTCATTCTCTAATTTTTTAATTCAATTTTTATTGTTGTCGCCTAATCCCTAAGCGCTGACAGTTCGAGCTGCTGAACTCGCAGCCGTTATTCTGTCTAAATTCTCTGCCGATTATAAGTACAGTTTTACTGTTGCGATGTAAGTATTGTTGATAAATTGCGATTTTTCGACGAATAGAGTGCGATCTCTGAATGAATGACGACATGAAAAAAGCCCTCGACATCCTATTGCAAAATCAATAAGTATTTGGACACCCATTCTTTTTTAAGTTGGACACTTTAATAAACGTATTCATTAATTTTGCAGTGTCCCTCAGTTGGTAATGTGAATACCATGCCACTCACCAACGAGCTAATACGATTACTTTCAGCCTTACGTTGCTTGGTATTCACCGACAGGGCATAAATGATCATTGTGTCCCGATACATTTTTTCAGGCTCAACTTTATAGTCAATTTCCGCAGCACAAACCATTTTTCTACTAACTTCGTGTGACGCTCTACGATAGACCTCACGATCATCACTAGCCAAAGTCAGCTTTCTTCGTAATTCTTGTGCATACTGCATATATACGCTAACAAATTCAGGGTTATTCCCATATTTGAGCTTTATGTATCCCTCAATATCATCACGCACACCATTACTATTTGCATCAATCCCACCAATGTTTTTTGTTTTATCTTCATTTTTTAGGAATTTTGATGTTCTCACTTCTTTTAGTGAATTCTGAATACTTGGATTAAGAAGCGAGGAACAGGCCATCAAAAGTATACTTAAGCAACTCAGTGCAATAACCGCTTTTTTCATAGGAATCATTTTACTTTTTTCGTTTAAATTTCGTTTTAGATGCAAAGAGTGTCTGAAAATAAGAGTGTCCAATTAAAAGAAGAATCTGTGTCCAGTACGATATACTATCAAGTGTCCAATTGGGCAAGAATATGCATCCTATCGAGGGCTTTTTAGATTCATTCTAAAGATATGACTCCTGTCATACCGATCAGCGTTCCTGCTGCATGTGCATTATTTATTTTTATTGCAAGACATCCTGTCTCTGTATGTTCTTACTATAGGCGCGTTGCTGTTGAGGCCATAGGCGTAAATACTGCAAGCGCTGTAGGTAAATGCCTACAGCAGAACATCGCTAAATCCTGCTAGTGTAGTGATCTAAATAACAACAATGAGTTTCGCGCATGCCTGCAACACAAATCGATATACGGATGCAATACAGCATAGAACAAGAACAACAGTTGATAAATGCTGTCTTTAACGCCTTACAACAGAGTTTTCAACTGCCTCGATATGACCGCAATATACATTTGCAAGTGCATGCGCTACATCGGTTTCAGGTGCTTGATCATTTGACGCAGCCTGAGCGCTTTACACATATCACCATCGATTGTTTTGCGGGACGAACCGTGGCAACCAAGCGTAAGTTATATCAAATGCTGGTGCAAAATTTGGTGGAATTTGGCATTCCGGCCGACCATATCATCATTACCTTACGTGAAAGCCCTCTAGAAAATTGGGGGATACGAGGTGGTCAAGCCGCCTGTGATGTCGATTTAGGTTTTCAGGTCGATGTTTAGTCTGTGCAAATACATGGAATGTTGCTTTCACATCGCCTAAACGAAAAAAGCCCCGACATCCTGTCGGGGCTTTTTCGGATTCATTCTAGCGGTATAACTCCTGTCCTACCGTTAAGCTTCCTGCTCATTGTCTTATCATTGTTGTTTTATGTTCAGTGACATCCTGTCGCTGTATGACCTTAATATAAAAGTAATCCAATAACGTGAATAGTGTCTATTATCCGCATCTAATGTAAGCCAAAACGTACAACACTTAAATTTTAATTCTGACCGTTCCTTCAAGGCATTGCATAGCAGCTAGGCTCTCGACTGCTAGATCTATGTTTCCAAATCGATCTAAACCGCTTTTAAAACAGCTGGAAGCTGGTTTTGAAGTGACTAAAAGCTTTATCAGCGGTGTTACATATTTTTGCGATTAATTGGTTGAATGGTGAACTAATTTATCAGACATTAAAAATTCATAATGAAAAATATACAGGGAATAAGATCGATGCTAAGAACACTTACACAACAACGGACGACGTCAAAACTTCAGCTCGCATTAGGCTGTGCCATTGCGCTTAGTGCTTCAGCAAATTGGGCAGCATCTCCACAAGAGATTAAGAAAATTGCGGAAAGTCAAAAACACAGTTATTTAGAGACCTTGAAAACCTTGGTCAATATTGAATCTGGCAGTAAAGATATTGAGGGTTTGAATCAAATTGCCAAGGTGGTCGCAGAGCAATTAAAAGCCACAGGGGCTGAGGTGAACGTGATTCAGCCCAAAGACATCATGAAACTCGATGGTGCGCCAGATCAGACAGGGCCGATTGTAAAAGCGGTACTAAAAGGCAAAGGTCAAACGAACATTATGTTGTTGGCGCATAACGATACGGTGTATCAAAAGGGCCAATTACAAGGTCAACCGTTTCGCATAGACGGTAATAAAGCCTATGGCTTGGGTATTTTGGATGACAAGCAAGGTGTTGCTGCAGTGATTCATGTTTTGGATATGCTGAAACAGCTGAAGTACCAAGATTACGGCACCATTACGGTATTAATTAATTCAGATGAAGAAATCAGTTCACCCGGCTCGCGCCAATTGATTATGGATACCGCTCAAAATCAGGACGTTGTCCTCTCCTTTGAAACCGGTGGTTTAGAGGGAAGCTTGATGTTAGCCACCAGTGGGATTGGTGCGGCTTATTTAGATATTAAAGGGCAGGGTTCGCATGCGGGGGTAAAACCTGAAGCAGGGGTCAATGCCTTGACAGAACTGGCTTTTCAGATTCAACAATTGGAAAATCTATCCAATCCGAAAACGGGTTTAAAGCTGAATTGGACTGTTGCGACGGCTGGAAAAACCCGAAATGTGATTCCTGACCATGCGACAGCGCAGGCAGATGCTCGTTCCTTAAAACCACAAGATTTTGCTGAGTTGGAAAAAACCTTGAAGCAAAAAGTCAAAACCAAAAAATTGGCGGAAAGTCAGGTCGAGGTCAAATTTGAAGTCCGTCGACCACCTTTAGAAGCCAGTCCACAAGCCAAAAAATTAGCCGCGACAGCCCAGCAGATTTACACAAACGAATTAAAGCTGCCGATGAAAGTTGAAACGACCGCTTGGGGTGGTGGTACTGATGCCGCTTTTGCTGGAGTTACTTCGAAAGCCGCGATCATTGAAGGAATCGGTATGTCTGGCGATGGATTACATTCAGATAAAGCAGAATATATTTTGACGGATTCTATCGTGCCGCGTTTGTACTTGGTGACCCGCTTAATTGTTGAAAGTTCTAAAAAGTAATCGTATCCGATTGGATGAGATCTAATGAGTCATTGCCCTGAGTTTGGTTGTGGCTCATGTTAGAGCTATTCTTATGTAGCATTTGAAATGAAAAAAGCCCCGACATCCTGTCGAGGCTTTTTCAGATTCATTCTAGCGGTATAACTCCTGTCCTACCGTAAGCTTCCTGCTTAGTCTTATCATTGTTGTTTTATGTTCAGTGACGTCCTGTCTCTGTATGCTTTAACTTTATCGTGGATGATGCATGGCGTATAGCTGCCATCTGCCGAAAATAATGTAAGCCTGAACCTACAAAAGGCGGCATCTATCACGCGAACGGCAACAATTAAGCACTCACATATTGCAGTAATTTTTTGAAAATCGCTTTAACCGCTTTGCTATCAAATTCATTCGGTTCGAATTTATCTGTTTGATTACGTGTAAAAATGTCACGAATTTCAACTACAGCATTACTGTCAATTAAGCCCAATTGAGTTGCCACTTGGCGAATTTGATCAATCGAACGTGAACCATTGGTGCCTCCATAGCTAACGTATGCCGCAGGTTTTCCGCCCCATTCTTTACCGAGGTAATCCAATGCATTTTTGAGCGCAGGGCTGTAGCCGTGGTTATATTCAGGGCTAATGAAAATAAATGCGTCGCCTTGCGCGATTTTATCAAATGGAGCGTAAAACTCTGTCCTTCAGGTCAGAGATATAAGCGACACGACCTGAAGTGTCGTTTGATTTAACTAAGGACTATTTTCCTTGAGTTTTGATTGTTAATATAAGTACATGAAAACCCTTAAATTACGTATAAAAGACAAACATTGCAAGGTGTTAGACCAACTAGCATCAG